>CAYXOM010000079.1:0-5671 GCA_964466565.1 uncultured Mycobacterium sp. | reverse complement strand
CACCCGCGGCGGAGGCCGCGACATCTGCACCCGCGGCGGAGGCCGCGACATCTGCACCCGCGGCGGAGGCCGCCCCGGCTGAGTCCGCAAGCGCGAGCGGTTCCGCACCGAAGGTGAAGGGTCTGGGCATCGCGGCCGGCGCCAGGAAGCCCGGCGCGAAGAAGCCGGGTGCACCGGCCACTGCGCCGGCCGCGGCTGCACCGGCCGCTGCGCCGGCCGCGGCTGAACCGGCCGCCGCGCCCGACGCGGCTGAACCGGCGGGCGCCAACGGCACACCGGACGGGCCGCCGGTCAAGGGGCTGGGCATCGCCAAGGGCGCGCGGCCGCCCGGCAAGCGCGGCTAGCCGATTTTGCGCAGCCGGAAGGCAGCCTGGGTGACCTGACCGCCCGGGCAGTCGCCGTTGGCGTCGGCGGTCACGGTGCCGGTGAGGGTAGCCGGGTCGATCGAGTAGGCGATCCGCACCGGCGCGTAACTCCCGTCGGCGCACACCTCGCCGTCGGGCTTGGTCACCGTGAAGTTCCACCGCCCGCCGGTCATGGTCGCGGTGCTGGTCCAGCCGACGTTGCTGGCCACGCTCGCCGTGCAGCCCTCGGCCCCGCAGTTCGACGCCACGGTCGCGACCAGGTTCTCGTCGCCGCCGTCGATGGCGTAGGTGCCGTTGAGCAGCGGTGAGTCGGCGAGCGCCGCCGGTGGGGACATGACCAGCGCGGCAGCCGCCGCGAAGCCCGCGGCCACGGCGGGGATGACTGTTCGGTTCATCCGGCCAGTGTCGCCGGGGCGCCCGCCGGGGCGCGGCGGGACACACCGCGGCCGGCAGCACATTTTCGTACCGATCCGGGCGCGGTCGGGGATCTGGCGAATCGGGCCATCTGGGCGACGTGGGACAATCGTCGGCGTGACGACCCACCAGCTGCCGTGGCACTCGACCAGCCACCACCGGCGGCCGCGGACCTTCGCGCAGTCCAGCAAACTGCAGGATGTCCTCTACGAGATCCGCGGGCCGGTGCACGAGCATGCCGCGCGGCTGGAGGCCGAGGGCCACCGGATCCTCAAACTCAACATCGGCAACCCCGCCCCGTTCGGCTTCGAGGCGCCCGACGTGATCATGCGGGACATGATCCAGGCGCTGCCCACCGCACAGGGCTACTCCGACTCCAAGGGCATCCTGTCGGCGCGGCGCGCGGTGGTCACCCGCTACGAACTCGTCGACGGATTCCCGCGGTTCGACGTCGACTCGGTGTTCCTCGGCAACGGCGTCTCCGAGCTGATCACCATGACACTGCAGGCATTGCTGGACAACGGCGACCAGGTGCTGATCCCCGCGCCCGACTACCCGCTGTGGACGGCGTCGACCTCGCTGGCCGGCGGGACCCCGGTCCACTACCTGTGCGACGAGACCAACGGCTGGCAGCCCGACATCGCCGACCTGGAATCCAAGATCACCCCGCGCACCAAGGCGCTGGTGGTGATCAACCCGAACAACCCGACCGGTGCGGTCTACAGCCGCGAGGTGCTGACCCAGATCGCCGAACTCGCGCGCAAGCACGAACTGCTGCTGCTCGCAGACGAGATCTACGACAAGATCCTCTACGACGACGCCCGGCACGTGTCGCTGGCGACGGTCGCGCCCGACCTGCTGTGCCTGACCTTCAACGGGCTGTCCAAGGCCTACCGGGTCGCCGGGTACCGCTCGGGCTGGCTGGTGATCACCGGCCCCACCGAACACGCGAGCAGTTTCATCGAGGGAATCAGCCTGCTGGCCAACATGCGGCTGTGCCCGAACGTGCCCGCCCAGCACGCGATTCAGGTGGCCCTGGGCGGACACCAGAGCATCGAGGATCTGGTGCTGCCCGGCGGTCGGCTGATCGAACAGCGCGACCTGGCCTGGAGCAAGCTCAACGAGATTCCCGGCGTCTCCTGCGTCAAGCCGCAGGGCGCCCTGTACGTGTTCCCCCGGCTCGATCCGGAGGTGCACGACATCGTCGACGACGAGAAACTGGTGCTCGACCTGCTCCTCGAGGAGAAGATGCTGCTCACCCAGGGCACCGGGTTCAACTGGCCCGCGCCCGACCACCTGAGGATCGTGACACTGCCCTGGGCCCGCGACCTCGCCAGCGCCATCGAGCGGCTCGGAAACTTCCTGGCCGGCTACCGCCAGTAGTCGAGTGGCGCACTCCCACTCCCCCTCCCACTCCGGCCCGGCCCCGCTGGGCCCGCTGGCGGCCCGATTCGTCACCGCAGCGCTGATCGTCATCGGCCTGGCCGTGATCGCCGGTGCGGCCATGCTGTGGCCGTCGGGCACCAAAGCCGACATCCCCCCGCCGTACCAGAGCGCGGTGGGCGGCTCGGTGTCGACCGAACGCGGGCAGGTCTCCTCCACCGCCCTGGCCGACTGTGGCAGCGCCTCGGCCGGCCAGGTGCTCACCGGCGGCCCCGCCCCGGGAATTCCGGGCAGTGGCACCTGCGTGCAGGCGATGGTCGTGATCGGCACCGGCCCCAACGCCGGGGCGCGCACCCTGCTGGAGTTCTCCCCCGGCCCGGGCCAGCCCAATCTGCTTGCCGGGGAGGACATCCGGATCTTCCGCCAGGTCGACCCGCAGGGCGTGACCAGCTACGGATTTTACGACTACGAACGCTCCTGGCCGCTGGCCGCGCTGGCGGCGGCATTCGCCGTGGTGATCGTCGCGGTGGCCCGTTGGCGGGGGCTGCGCGCGCTGGTGGGCATCATCGTCGCCTTCGCCGTGCTGGTGATGTTCCTGCTTCCCGCCCTGCGCGACGGCGCGCCCGCCGTCCCGGTGGCGCTCGTCGCCTCCGCGGCGATCCTGTTCGTCGTCATCTATCTCGCGCACGGGATCAGCCTGCGCACCAGCGCCGCGTTGCTGGGCACCCTGACGGCGATGGGGCTCGCCGCCGCACTGTCCTGGGCGGCGATCGAGGCGACCCACCTGACCGGCCTGGCCGACGATCAGAACAACCAGGTGGCCGCCTACCTCGGCAACGTCTCGATCAAGGGCCTGCTGCTCGCCGGGTTCATCATCGGTTCGCTCGGCGTCCTCAACGACGTGACGATCACCCAGGCCTCGGCGGTGTTCGAACTGGCGCACCTGGGTCCCGGCGGCAGCACCCGCCGGGAGATCTTCCTGCGCGGGATGCGGGTGGGCAGCGACCACATCGCCTCCACCGTCTACACCCTGGTGCTCGCCTACGCGGGCAGTTCGCTTCCGCTGCTGTTGTTGTTCAGCGTCGCCGACCGCTCGCTGCCCGACGTGCTGACCAGTGAGGGCGTGGCGGTCGAGATCGCCCGCTCTGCGGTCGGTGGCATCGCGCTGGCGCTGGCCGTGCCGCTGACCACAGCGCTGGCCGCGGTGCTGGCCACCCCTAACGCTCCAGCAGACCCAGCAGATACTCCCCGTAACCCGACTTGAGCAGGGTCTGCGCCCGCGCGGTGAGTGCGTCGTCGTCGATGAAGCCCAGCCGCCACGCCACCTCCTCCGGGCAGGAGACCTTCAGGCCCTGGCGCGCCTCGATGGCGCGGACGAACTCCCCGGCGTCCAGCAGGGAGTCGAACGTTCCGGTGTCCAGCCAGGCGGTGCCCCGCGGCAGCACCTCGACCCGCAGCCGCCCGGCGTTCAGATAGGCCCGGTTGACGTCGGTGATCTCCAGTTCGCCGCGCTCCGAGGGGCGCAGCGAACGGGCGATCTCGATCACGTCGTTGTCGTAGAAGTACAGCCCGGGGACCGCATAGTTGGACTTGGGGGTCGCCGGCTTCTCCTCTAGTGCGAGCACGGTGCCGTCGGCGGCGAAATCCACGACGCCGTAGTCCGACGGGTTGGCCACCCGGTAAGCGAAGATGGCGCCGCCCTCGACGGCGGTGAAGCGGCTCAGGCCGGTGCCGACGCCGGGCCCGTAGAAGATGTTGTCGCCGAGGATCAGCGCCACCGGACCCGAGCCGACATGGTCGGCGCCGATCAGGAAGGCTTGGGCCAGACCCTCCGGCTTGTCCTGCACCGCGTGGGTGATGTTCAGCCCGAACTGCGAGCCGTCGCCGAGCAGCCGGGCGAATGCCGGCGCGTCGTGCGCGGTGGTGATCAGCAGGATGTCCCGGATTCCGGCCATCATCAGGGTGGACAGCGGGTAGTAGATCATCGGCTTGTCGTAGACCGGCAGCAACTGCTTGCTCGCACCCAAGGTGATCGGATAGAGACGGGTGCCCGAACCGCCGGCCAGGATGATCCCCCTCATCGGCCTCAGGCCTGCAGGTCTGCGTCGGTCATCTCGGTTGCGGCCAGCGCCGCGGCGAGGTCGTGGTGGCGGAACACCGCGGTCACCTGGTCGCGCACCACCCGGAACGCGGCGGCGGCCGAACCGACGTCAGCCCGATCGGAGGCCGAGGTAATGCGCTCCTCGACGACCACCACGCCGTCGCGGTAGTAGATCCGGCCGACATCGCTTGCGGCGGCGGTCTTCCCGGCCCACTCGCGCAGCGCGGTGTGTCCCTGGGAGGCGCCGTGCGCATCGCCGATCTCGACGTCGTCGCTCGACAGCGACACCAGGGTGTCGATGTCACCGCGACTGAGCGCATCGTTCCAGGCCAGGACCGTGGCGATCTCCGAGGTGCTCATGGTGTGTGAACCTACCTCAGCTACAACGGGGTTCGGGCGAGCCAGGTCTGCCAGATCACCGGTTCGCCGAAGACCTCAAGGCCCCGTTCCCCGGCGATGCCCCGGCGGGCCAGCGCGAGCAGCAGGTCCCCGGCCGGCCCCCGCACCGCCACGGTGGACTTGGCGTGCTCACCGGTGACCGCGATGCCGTCCGGACGGCCGAAGACCGTCCACTCCCCGCCGGCCGGTACGTCGGTGGCGTGCAGGTGCAGCGTCTGCCCGTCGGCCAGCGGCAGGTCGCCTCCGGCGTTGACCCGGCCCGCCACCAGGTCGAGGTACTCACTGACGGCGTCCGCGGCGACCTCGGGGTCGACGTCGAACCCGGTACCCAGCGCCAGTGCCGCGTCGGCGCGGTGCACCAGGGTCTCGTGCAGCCGCCGACGGATCCACCACTGCGCGGGCCGCGGGCCCACGAAGGTCCACACCGGGGTCTGCGGGCCGGTGGCCGCCACGGCGCTGAGCAGGGACCCGACACCCTCGGTCAGCCAGACGGCCGGACCCTCCGGCCCCGGCCGCTGCGCATCGAAACCTCGGGGGTCGACGGGCTCCCGGGCCGCGTCGGCGACGATGCGGGCACACCACCGCTCACCGCGCCCGAGGTGGAGCATTAGGTCCTGCAGGGTCCACCCCGGGCAGCCCGCGACCGGCGTGTCCGGATCCGCGTCGGCGACCAGCGTGGCGAAGGCGGCGTTCTCGGCGACCAGCGCGGCTTGCGCGTCCATTGCCGTCATTCTGCTGGATCGGCCGCCGGCGTGAGAAGCGGCTCGGAGGCCGGCGCGGCGTCGGCCGGTCCGGCCTGCGGGGCGGTGTCCGCGGTCGGGGCCGGCTGCTCGACCGGTGCCGGCGTCGGCTCCGGTTCGGCAGTGACCGAGGTGGTCGCGGTGTCCGGCGCGACCGGCGTGCGGACCTGCGGGGTGAGCAGCGGGGCGAGGATGGGCGGCACCGGGAACTGCGGGATCACCACCGGGATCGGGATGGTCACCGGTACCGGCGCGGGTGCCGCCGGCGC
>CAYXOM010000078.1:0-4207 GCA_964466565.1 uncultured Mycobacterium sp. | reverse complement strand
CGCCGTGCCGGGCCGTCGCCGGCGACGGAACCGACGGCTTCGCCGCGGGCACCGAGCAGGTGCGATTCGAACTCGCCGACCTTCGGCTGGAGATGCGTTTCGAGGATCAGGTTCGCTGGCCCAAGGCGTTCGGCGGGGGCGGGGTGTTCTCGGCGATCCCGTTTCTCAACCAGTACTGGCACCCGTACTATCTGGGCGGGAAAGCCAGCGGCACAGTGGAATACGATGGTGAGCGCTGGTCCTTCGAGGGCGCCAAACTGTATGCCGAGCGCAACTGGGGCGCGGGCTTCCCACTGCGCTGGTGGTGGGGCCAGGCCCACGATTTCGGCGACGACGACGTGTGCGTGGCGTTCTCCGGGGGACTGCTGTCACTCGGGCCGATCGCCCGCGACGTCAACGGGATCGTGGTCCGGCTGGGCACGAAGGTGATCCGGATGACGCCCCCGGTGCTGGTGCGCTCGACGACGGGGGACAACCAGTGGTACCTGCGCGGGCGCTCGCCGCGCTACGAGATCGTGCTGGCCGGCGACGGCCGGCACCTGCCCCCGCATGTGCTGCCGGTGCCGCTGCCGGCGCATCGGCGCAACATCGACACCGACTTCGAACATCTCGGCGGGCGACTGCGCTGCACGGTGCGCGAGCGGGGACGGTTGCTGTTCGACGGGACGTCGGAGCTGGCCGGGCTGGAGGTCGGCAGCCGGCCGAAGTGATCGCGGCCGGCCCGCGGGGTACGGTAGGGGCCATGGCGGGCGACTCTCCGGGAAGCCGCAGGCGACTCACTCCTCATTTCGAGGATGTGCAGGCTCATTACGACTTGTCCGACGATTTCTTTCGGTTATTCCTCGACCCCACCCGGACATACAGCTGCGCGTATTTCGAACATCCCGGGATGTCCCTGGAGGAAGCGCAGCTCGCCAAGATCGACCTGGCGCTGGGCAAATTGGGACTCGAAGCGGGTATGACGCTTCTGGACGTGGGCTGCGGCTGGGGGGCGACTCTCATGCGGGCGCTGGAGCGCTACGACGTCAACGTGGTCGGCCTCACGCTGAGCCGCAACCAGGCCGGCTACGCGCAGAGCCTGTTCGACGCCTCGGACAGTCCGCGATCGAAGCGGGTTCTGCTGGAGGGCTGGGAGCAGTTCGACGAACCCGTGGACCGGATCGTGTCGATCGGCGCCTTCGAGCACTTCGGACACGAACGCTACGGAAGCTTTTTCAGTACCGCGCACAGGATCCTGCCCGCCGACGGGGTGATGCTGCTGCACACGATCACCGGATTGCACCCCGACGAGATGGCCGCGCGCGGCATGCCGCTGTCCTTCGTTTTCGCCCGGTTCGTCAAGTTCATCGTGACCGAGATCTTCCCGGGCGGCCGGTTGCCCTCCATCCAGATGGTCGAGGACAGGGCAACCGCGGCCGGATTCGCCGTCGAGCGTGTCCAGTCGCTGCAGGAGCACTACGTCCGCACCCTGGACCTGTGGGCGCAGGCGCTCGAGGCCCACCGGGAGGAGGCGATCTCGATCCAGTCGATCGAGGTCTACGACCGGTATATGAAGTATCTGACCGGTTGTGCGGACATGTTCCGCGTCGGCTACATCGACGTCAACCAGTTCACTCTCGCCAAAGCCGGGTAGAAATCGTCCGCCGGGCGTCAGCGCCCGACCGCGTCCGCGTACTGCGCCAGGTCGTAGTCGATCTCTCCGAGTACGGCGGTCCAGTTGGGCACCCAGATCTCGACGCCGCTGAGCAGGCCGGCCGGCGTGTTCGGCCCGTCCTGCGCCGCCGACTCGCGGGCCACCGTGTCGAGCACCGGGATCCCGTGGGCCTTGCTCGATACCGACTTCTGCACCGGTTCGGAGAGCAGGAACGCCAGCAGGCGCCTGGCCGCCTCGGGGGTATCCGACCCGGCGGTCACCCCGGCGACGTAGGGGATCGAGATGGTGGTGCGGCTGCCGTCGGGCATGGCCGGGAAGAAGACGCTGAACCTCGAACCCTCGTCGGCGATGGACGCCAGGTTCATCTGCACGTCGCCGTTGGCGACCCACAACTCCCCGCTGTCGACCTTGGGCTGCAGCACGCTGGTCGACGACGACGGCCCGGTGTTGTTGGCCTCAAGCGCGGTGAGGTACTTCAGGGCGCGCGGTCTGCCCATTAGGTGCTGCAGCAGGAGTAGCATCGCGGTGCCGTCGCCGGCCTGTCCGGGGCTGGAGTATTGCAGCCTGCCACGGAACTGGGGCCGCAGCAGGTCGTCCCAGGTTCGGGGTTGCGGGTCGGCGTCGGGGCTGGCGATGAAGCTGAGCGCGTTGCCGACGATCGGGACGAAGATCCCGCCGGGTCCGATCAGCGGCGAGGTGACCCCGCTGACGTCGGCGTCGCCGGGCTGCAGCAGACCGGCCTTCGCCGCCTGCTGGATGAACGGCGGCAGCGTGATCAGCAGGTCCGCCTGCGGGTTGGCGCGCTCGCGGTCCACCCGGTCCACCACCTCGCCCGAGCCGCCCTCGACCAGGGTCACCGGTATCCCGGAGTCGGCGGTGAACGCCGCGAACTGGTCGGTAAGCCAAGCCCCCATGCCGCCCGCGCTGTACACGGTGAGAGTCGGGGTCGGCGCCGGAAGGCCGGCGGCAGAACCGGAGGTGTCGGCGCGGGTACAGGCCGGGGCGAGCACGCCGACAACGATCAGCAGCGCCGGCAGCAGGCGGGCGTTCATCGGGTCGCTCAGTCCGCGGCGTCGAGGATCTTGATCGCGAACACCAGGGAGTCGCCCGGTTCGATCCCGGCCGCGGGCTGGCCCTGGGGGTAGCCGTCGGCTGAGGTCATCGCCACCGCCACGGTGGAGCCGACCGTCTGCCCGGCGATGGCCTTCTGGAAACCAGGGACCACCTGGTCGAGCCGGAACTCGGCCGGCATGCCGCGCTCGTAGCTGCTGTCGAACACCGAGCCGTCGCGGCCGTTGACCCCCAGGTAGCAGACCGACACGAGCGCGGTGTCGGAAACCACCGGGCCGTCTCCGGCCTGCAGGGTCTCCACCTCGGTCTGCGCCACGCTGAAAGTGCCGTCGACGATCACCTCCGGGGCGGCGGCGTCGGTGGAACCGGTCACCGCGATGCTGCCGGTGACGCCGGGCAGCTGCCACTGCGGGGTGCCGCCGGGCGGGGGAGCCGTCGTCGGGCAGGCGCCGGCCGGAGCCGCGGCGACCGTGGTGGTCGCCATGTCGGTGACGGCCGACCCGGTGGCCGGGGTGGAGTTCGAGCCGCAGGCGGCCAGGGTGCCGATCAGCACGGCGGCTGCCGTCGTCCGCGTAGTGAGCGGGGTCGGGACGGCAGTCACGAAGCGTTACGGTACCCGCTGCCTGACAGGGGAACGGCGGCCACCCCGAAAGGGGCGGCCGCCGTGACCGGCCGGTGGACTTATGTGAGCACCTTGCCGTCCTCGTCGAGTTGCTCCACCTCGGCATGCTGCTTTCGCACGGTGTCCGTGATCGTCTCGGTGTGTTCGGTCTCCTCGGTGCGCAGCCGGATCTCCTCGGCCACGTGAGCCGACTTGGTGACCACCTCCTCGCGCGTCTCGATCACCGCTGGTTTCGGCGGTGTTCATCACGCCGCACCGCGCGGTGGGTTGGCTGTTTCTCCGTGGTGTTCTCCGGAAGTTCACCCGTTGGCAACAGCGCTTATCTAAGCTTCTCCTCAGGTCCGCGAGGTGGCGGTCCGCAAGGGTCGGAGGGAACCAGCAATGCACGCTGCACTCAACGTGGGCAGGGTTGGCGGTTTGGCGGTTGCGCTGGGCGTCGGCCTGGCCATCTTCGCGAGCACGGCGGAGGCGTCCGCGGACTCGGGGGCGGCCGGATCGAGTGGGCCCGCCTCGGCGGCGGCTGACGACGCTAACCCTGCGGCCGGACCTCAGCGGGCCGCGGCCACCCGGGTGGCCGACACCCGCGCCGCGCGCGGGCTCGGGGTGCTGGGGCAGCCGACGCCGGCCCCGGCCGGATCCTCGGCCTCCACCGGACCGAATTCGGAGGCGCCCGGCGCGGCGGTGACGGCGGCCGACGCTGCCGCGGTCTCCACCCGGACCGTCGAGGTCCGCAGGCCCGCGGCGCGAGCCGGAGCCCGAAATGGCGCGGGCGACGCCGCTCCGGCGGCTGTGCCGGTGGCCGCCGCTCCGGCGGCTGTGCCGGTGGCCGCCGCTCCGGCGGCTGTGCCGGTGGCCGCCGC
>CAYXOM010000077.1:0-12175 GCA_964466565.1 uncultured Mycobacterium sp. | reverse complement strand
GCGGCGCTCAACAGCATGAGCTGGTTTGACGGCAGCTTCACGCCGGCCAACGTCGCCGAGGTCGCCGCGCGCTGGCCCGGGGTGCGCGGAGTCCGCCGGCTGCGGTCGGTGCTGGGCCTGCTCGACGCGGGCGCCGAGTCGCCGCAGGAGAGCCGGCTGCGGCTGGTCCTCGTGCGCGCCGGCCTGCCCCCGCCGCAGACCCAGATCGTCGTCCCCGAACTGCGCGTTCGGGTCGACATGGGCTGGCCCCGGTGGCGGGTGGCCGTCGAGTACGACGGCGTTCAGCACTGGCTCGACGCCGCACAGCGGGCCTGGGACATCGAGCGGATCGCGCTGCTGGAGGCCGTCGGCTGGTCGGTGGTACGGGTGAGTGCGGCGATGCTGCAGCGGCCCGGGATGATCGTCGAACGGGTGCGCACCAGACTCCGCGCGTCGGGGTGCCCGATCTGACGCCGAGCGTGCGCCCTGTGCAGTTATCGAAGCGAGATGTCCTGCCTACGCCACACGTTCGGCGTCGCGGCGTACCGTCGGGCCATGGTGCGGGAGGTGCTGACCTGACGAATCGGGCGCTGATCGACCGGGCGCTGATCGGGTGGCCGATGCTCGGCATGCCGCTGATGGTGCTGCTCGGCGTCGGGGTGCGCGACGGCGCGACGCCGGTCGACGCCTGGATGCAGCAGGCCGGATCGCTGGCCTGGCTGACGGTGTTCACCGACCAGCGCACCGCCGAGATCCTGCTGCTGACCGCGCTGGCGGTGTCGGTCTACCGCCGCCTGTGGGCGCTGCTGCCGGTGATCGTGGTGCTCCCGCTGCTCGCGGTGGGCGCCGCGCGCGCCCTCAAGCCGGTGTTCGGCCGCTTCAAGGAGGATGCGCTGGCCTACCCCAGCGGCCACACCGCGCTGATGATCGCGGTGCTCGGTGCGTTGATCCTCGCGGTCGGCGCGCGGCGCTGGCTGCTGTGGTCGGCGACGGTGTTCGCCGCGCTGGGGGTGGCCGGCCAGGCCGTCAGCTACCACTACTTCACCGATGCGGTCGGCTCGGTACTGCTGGGCACCTCGCTGGTCTGCATCGCCGCGGTGCTGCTGCGCCGGGCCGACCGGCGCCTCCGCCGGCTAGGCCTGCGGCTGTGAGTCGCGCGGCGCGGTCGGCGGGCCGCCCAGAGTCTCGTGCAGGAACGCGAAGGCCAGCGCCGACTTGACGGCGGTCTGGGCGTTGTCGGCGGCGCCGGCGTGGCCGCCCTCGATGTTCTCGTAGTACCAGACGGGCTGGCCGGCCTCCCGCAGTGCGGCCGCCATCTTGCGGGCATGGCCGGGGTGCACGCGGTCGTCGCGTGTGGAGGTGGTGATCAGCACCGGCGGGTAGCGCCGTTCGGCGCTGATGTTCTGGTACGGCGAGTAGCGGGAGATGAACTCCCAGTCCCCGGGATCGTCGGGGTCGCCGTACTCCGCGACCCAGGACGCCCCGGCCAGCAGCAGGTGGAACCGCCTCATGTCCAGCAGCGGCACCTGGCATACCAGCGCCCCGAACAACTCCGGGTAGGCGGTGAGCATCACGCCCATCAGCAGGCCGCCGTTGCTGCCGCCCTGCGCGCCGAGTTGCGCGGCGGTGGTGATCCCGCGGGCGACGAGGTCGCGCGCCACCGCGGCGAAGTCCTCGGCGACCCGGTGCCGCCCCTCGCGCATCGCGACGGTGTGCCACCCCGGCCCGTACTCACCGCCGCCGCGGATGTTGGCCAGCGCGTAGGTCCCGCCGCGCGCGAGCCACAACCGTCCCAGCACGCCGCCGTACCCCGGCGTCTGGGAGACCTCGAACCCGCCGTAGCCGTACAGCAGGGTCGGACCCGGCCCCGCGCCGCGGCGGCCCACCACGAAGTAGGGAACGGCCGTTCCGTCGGCGGAGGAGGCGAAGTGCTGCGCGACATCGAGTCCGTCGGTGTCGAAGAACGACGGCGCGGTCTTGATCGGGTGCACCGCGGTTCCGCCCGAGCCCTCGCCCCCGGCGGTCCCGGGCACCGTCCCGTGCAACAGGGTCGAGGGGGTCAGGAAGCCGCTGGCGTCCAGGAAGATCTCGTCGCCGCCGGTGTCCGTCGAGGCGATCACGGTGTTGCTGTTCGGCGGCACGCCCGCGACCGGTTGACCGACCCAGGTGCCCGGTGTGACGATCTGCACCCGGCTGGCGACGTCCGCCAGCGTCACCATCACCAGCCGATCGCGGGTCCAGGCGTACTGGTGCATGCAGGTGTGCGCGTCGGGTTCGAAGACCACGTCCAGCCCGGCGGTTCCGTCGAGGAACCGGTCGAAGTCGGCGGCGAGCAGCGAGCCGGCTCGGTAGTCGGCGGTGCCGGTGTGCCAGTCGGTGCGCAGCTCGATCAGCAGCCACTCCCGGTGCGCCGAGACGGCGGCGTCGGTGGGCGCGTCGACGCGGACCAGCTCGCCCCCGCGCAGCAGGTAGACCTCGTTGTTGAAGAAGTCGATCGCCCGGTAGAGCAGGGTGCGCCGGTAGCCTGGCGTCCGGTCGGCCGAGGCGGAGACGACCACGTCGTCGGCCGAACCGGTGAAGAGTGTCGCGGCCTGCTGCAGCGGTTCACCGCGCCGCCACCGCCGGACGGTCCGCGGATACCCTGAGCCGGTCAGCGAGCCGTCCCCGAAGTCGGTGCCGACCAGCAGGGTGTCGTAGTCCTCCCAGGCGACCCGGGACTTGGCCTCGGGGAGCTCGAAACCTCCGTCAACAAAAGTCCTTGTCCGCATGTCGAACTCGCGTACCACCGCGGCGTCGGAACCGCCGCGCGAGAGCGAGATCAGTGCCAGGCGGTGGTCGGGCTCGATGACGTCGGCGCCGGCCCACACCCAGTTCTGCTCCTCGGAGCGGGCCAATTCGTCGACGTCGACCAGCACCTCCCAGTCGGGTTCGTCGGATCGGTAGCTCGCCAGGGTGGTCCGCCGCCACAACCCCTTGGGATTGTCGGCGTCGCGCCAGAAGTTGTAGAGGTGTTCGCCGCGGCGGCGGACATAGGGAATGCGGGTGTCGGTGTCGAGGACCTCGAGGGCCTCGGTGCGCAGCTGCTCGAAGGCGTCCCCGCCGAACTCGGCGATCGTCGCCTCGTTGTGCCGCCGGGCCCAGGCCAGGGCTTCCCCGCCGTCGATGTCCTCCAGCCAGATAAAGGTGTCCTCGGCCATGGCGGCAATTCTCGCCCACCGTTAGAGTGACTAGGACACCGGCGGGCGAAAGGGCGGCGATGACCTTCCAGACTCCGCCCCGGGTGCGGATCACCACCGCCGCCGCCGATCTGGTCGCCCGGCTGGTCGCCCGCCACGGCCCGGTGATGTTCCACCAGTCCGGTGGTTGCTGCGACGGCTCGGCGCCGATGTGTTACCCGGACGGGGAGTTCATCGTCGGCGACCGCGACATCCTGCTCGGGGTCGTCGCCGAGTCGCCGGTGTGGATCTCCGGCCCACAGTTCGAGGCCTGGAAGCACACCCAACTGGTGATCGACGTGGTCGCCGGGCGGGGCGGCGGATTCAGCCTTGAGGCACCCGAGGGGGTCCGCTTCCTCGCCCGCGGCCGAGCCTTCACCGGGACGGAGAACGCGTTGCTGGAGTCTGAGCCGCCGTTGACCGGCGCCGACTACCAGCGCGGCGCCCGGCCGGCCCACCGGGCCGACACGGTGGTCGACGGCGACGGCACCGACGCCGCGCCGATCTGCGAAATACCCGCCCGGCGCGCCGACGCGGCTGCGCCGTAGGAGCGGCGTCGCTGGGTATCGTCGACAGCCGTGATACCCCTGCCCCGGGCGTGGCTGCTCACAGCCATGTTGTTGCTCGGCGTCGCCGCCGGGCAGGTGGCTGCGGTCACCGCCAAACTCGCCGTCGACGCCGCCGTGCGTCCCGACGTGGTGGTGGCGCTGGTGGTCGGCATTCCCAGCGTCTTGGGCCTGCTTCTGATCGGGCTGTCCGGCCGGCGCTGGGTCACCGCGCTGGGCGCCTTCGTGCTCGCGGTGGCGCCCGGCTGGCTCTCGGTGCTGCTGCTGGTTCAGGTGGTGTCGGGTGACTGACGTCAGTTCCCAGCCGTTTACCGGGCTCCCTCCGGCGCCGATGTTCGCCACCGACCCGCAGCCGGTGGCCAACCCTTCCACCGAACCGCACGTCGCGCCGATCTTCGACACCGGCCCGCACCCCGATCCCCTGCAGCCGGCGATCGGGCCCGACACAGACCCCTTCGGACATCCGGTCACCGTGGATCCCGGACTCGGGTGGCCGCCGGCGGCGCCCGCGGCACCCGTCGCCGTTCCCGGCGGCTACCAGTTCGTCAGACGCTGGATGTTCGCCCTGATCCTGGCCGGGACCTCGGTGCTGGCCGGCGCTTCGGGAGCCGGCTTCTACCACTGGTGGTACGTCGCCCTGTCCAAGACGCTACCGGTGTTCGGGATCCTGCTCTTCCTGGTGGCCTGCATGCTGGCCAGCCTGCTGGTCTCGATGATCTCCGACCGGCCGCAGCTGACGGCGCTGGCGCTCGCACTGATGGCCGCACCGCTCGCGGCGATGGGCGCCGCCGCTGTTCTGCACGGTGCCTATTACTTCGAATGGATCGCCCGCCCGGCAGTCGGATAGCGCTAGGGTTAGCGCTGTGAGTGATTTCGACGTCGTCGTCCTCGGTGCCGGTCCCGGCGGCTACGTCGCGGCGATCCGGGCGGCGCAGCTCGGGTTGACCACCGCGATCGTCGAGCCGAAGTACTGGGGCGGGGTGTGCCTCAACGTCGGCTGCATCCCCTCCAAGGCCCTGCTGCGCAACGCCGAACTGACGCGCATCCTCACCCGTGAGGCGGCGACGTTCGGCTTCTCCGGCCAGGTGACGGCCGACTTCGGCGCCGCCTTCGACCGCAGCCGCAAGGTCGCCGAGGGCCGGGTGGCCGGCGTGCACTACCTGATGAAGAAGAACAAGATCACCGAGATCCACGGCTACGGGCGCTTCACCGACCGCAACACCCTCGCGGTGGAACTCAACGAGGGCGGCACCCGCTCCGTCACCTTCGATCATGCCGTCATCGCCACCGGCAGCAGCACCCGGCTGATTCCGGGAACGTCACTGTCGGCCAACGTGGTCACCTACGAGGAGCAGATCCTCGATCGCGATCTACCCGGCTCGATCGTGATCGCCGGGGCCGGCGCCATCGGTATGGAGTTCGCCTACGTCATGTCCAACTACGGGGTGGACGTGACCATCGTGGAGTTCCTCCCGCGGGCGCTGCCCAACGAGGACGCCGAGGTGTCCAAGGAGATCGAGAAGCAGTACAAGAAACTCGGAGTGCGGATCCTCACCGGCACCAAGGTCGAGTCGATCGACGACGACGGGTCGGCGGTCACCGTGGCGGTCAGCAAGGACGGCATCTCCGAGGAACTCAAGGCCGACAAGGTCATGCAGGCCATCGGATTCGCGCCGAACGTCGCCGGATACGGTCTCGAGGCGGCCGGTGTGGCGCTGACCGACCGCGGCGCGATCGCGATCGACGACCACATGCGCACCAATGTCGGGCACATCTTCGCCATCGGGGACGTCACCGCCAAGCTGCAATTGGCGCACGTCGCCGAGGCGATGGCCGTCGTCGCCGCCGAAACCATCGGCGGCGCCGAGACTCTGCCGCTGGGCGACTACCGGATGATGCCGCGCGCCACCTTCTGTCAGCCCCAGGTGGCCAGCTTCGGCCTGACCGAGCAGCAGGCGCGCGACGAAGGGTACGACGTCAAGGTGGCCAAGTTCCCGTTCACCGCCAACGGCAAGGCCCACGGGCTGGGCGAGCCGGTCGGGTTCGCCAAGGTGATCGCCGACGGCCGGTACGGGGAACTGCTCGGCGCACACCTGATCGGGCCCGACGTCTCCGAACTGCTGCCGGAGCTGACCCTGGCGCAGAAGTGGGACCTGACCGTTAACGAACTGGCCCGCAACGTGCATACCCATCCGACGCTGTCCGAGGCGCTGCAGGAGTGCTTCCACGGCCTGGCCGGGCACATGATCAATTTCTGAGGCGAACCGGGCGAGAACCGTCGTCGTCGCCGGTGTCGGCGGGCTGGTTGCCGGGCACGTGCTGTGGCTGCTGGCCATGTCGCTGGCCACCGGGGCCCCGACGGTGAGCACCGCGGTCCTGGTGATCTCGGTTCTCTTCCTGCTCGCCGCGGGCGGCGCGGGGTTTCTGGCCTGGCAGCGCTACCAGCGCGGGGAACTGACCTGGGCGGCTTTCCTGGCCGCGCTGCCGATCTCGCCGGTGATCTTCACGGTGATCGTGCTCGGCGTCACCTACCTGTGACCGGTGGTCAGTCCGGGAAGTCCATCGGCACCCGCAGGGCGGCCAGAATCCCGGCGATCGCGTCGTAATGTCCTGCCAGCGCGCAGAATTCGATGATCTGCGGCTGGCTGAGCACACCGGACAGCTCGGCGAAGACGGCATCTGAGATGTCGCGCCGGGAGATGAACTCGTCGACGGCCCGCAGCAGGACCCGCTGGCGGTGCTCGAGGCCCTCGGCGTCCGGTCCGTCGAAGACACGCTGCTGGGTGGCCTCGTCGAGACCACGCGAGCGGGCCAGCCGCCGGTGCTGCTGCAACTCATAGGCCGAACCGCGAAGGTGCCCGACCCGCAGGATCACCAGCTCGGTGTCCCGCTTGGCAAGCTTGCCCCAGTTGAGCAGCAGGCCCGAGTACGGCAAAAACGCCAGGAACAGCGTCCGGTGCCGGCCCAGCGTGGTGAACAGGTGCATCTGCGGCGCCCGGATCGAGCGGGCGGCGGCCCGGGAGATCAGCCAGTTCAGCAGTCCCAATTCCCGGCGCCCGCCGGGCGGGATCCGCTGGATTCCGGACATCGGCCCACCCTAGCCGCGGCCCGGCCGACGGTGGCTTTCGGCATGCGGCTTTGACAAGATGCTCGCGTGGTGAGCAGCGCGCCGGTGGGCACCGGTCCGACGTCCGGCCTGGCCAAGGTGCTGATGCCGGTGCCGGACCCGCATCCCGACGTGTTCGACCGGCAGTGGCCGTTGCGGCCGGCCGACGTGGACCGGCTGGGGCGGCTGCGGATGGACGCCGCGGTGCGCCACATCCAGGACATCGGCCAGGACCACCTGCGTGAGATGGGCCACAACGACACCCACCCGCTCTGGATCGTGCGGCGCACGATGGTCGACATGGTCGCGCCCGTCGAGTTCCAGGACATCCTGCGGTTGCGGCGCTGGTGCTCGGGCGCCTCGAACCGGTGGTGCGAGATGCGCGTACGCATCGACGGCCGCCGCGGCGGGCTGATCGAGACCGAGGCGTTCTGGATCAACTTCAACCGGGAGACCCAGGGCCCGGCCCGCATCGCCGACGACTTCATGGCGGGCCTGCTGCGCACCACCGACGTCGACCGGCTGCGCTGGAAGCCCTACCTGAAGGCGGGCTCGCGCGAGGACGCTGCGGAGATCCGCGGGTTCCCGATCCGGGTCAGTGACATCGATCTGTTCGACCACGTCAACAACTCGGTGTACTGGAAGGTCGTCGAGGAGTTCCTCGCACCGCTGCCCGAACTCCTCGAGGCGCCGCTGCGGGTCACCATCGAACACGACGCCGCGGTGGCCTACGGGGAGCGCCTGGAGATCCTCTCCCACGTTTATCCACCGGGTTCCACCGAAGCGTTCGGCCCGGAACTCACCGACCGCACGGTACGGACCCTGACCTACCTGGTCGGCGCCGACGTCAAAGCGGTGGCCTGCATCTTCCCACTGTGAGGCGGCCTCGCGATTTGCCTGCCGCGGCGCGCCGCCGGTAGCTTATGGCGTCCTGCCACCCGGGCCCGCACGGACGTTCGCGGGGCCCTCAGGCGGGCGTCGACTGGACCAGAAGGAGAGAGAGAGTCGGATGCCGGTTTCCGAGGTCGGTAAGCCCCGCAGCGTCGCGGAGATCGCGCGCGACTGGGAGACCAACCCCCGCTGGGCGGGCGTGACCCGCACCTACACCGCCGACGCCGTCGCGACGCTGCAGGGAAGCGTCGTCGAAGCGCATACCCTGGCCCGTCGCGGCGCCGAGGTGCTCTGGGGCCAGTTGCACGACACGGACTTCGTCAACGCGCTGGGCGCGCTCACCGGCAACATGGCGGTCCAGCAGGTCCGGGCCGGCCTCAAGGCGATCTACCTGTCCGGCTGGCAGGTCGCCGGGGACGCCAATCTCTCCGGGCACACCTATCCCGACCAGAGCCTGTATCCGGCCAACTCGGTGCCGCAGGTGGTGCGCCGGATCAACAACGCGCTGCTGCGCGCCGACGAGATCGCCCGGGTCGAGGGCGACACGGCAGTCGACAACTGGCTCGTTCCGATCGTCGCCGACGGGGAGGCGGGCTTCGGCGGAGCGCTCAACGTCTACGAGCTGCAGAAGGCGATGATCGCCGCCGGTGTCGCCGGCTCGCACTGGGAGGACCAGCTGGCCTCGGAGAAGAAGTGCGGCCACCTCGGCGGCAAGGTCCTGATCCCGACCCAGCAGCACATCCGCACCCTCACCTCGGCCCGGCTGGCCGCCGACGTCGCCGACGTACCGACCGTGGTGATCGCCCGCACCGACGCCGAGGCAGCCACGCTGATCACCTCTGACGTCGACGAGCGCGATCAGCCGTTCATCACCGGCGAGCGCACCGCGGAGGGCTTCTACCACGTACGCAACGGCCTGGCGCCCTGCATCGCCCGCGCGCGCGCCTACGCGCCCTACGCGGATCTGATCTGGATGGAGACCGGCACCCCCGACCTCGAACTGGCGGCGAGGTTCGCCGAGGGCGTCAAGGCCGAGTTCCCCGACCAGATGCTGGCCTACAACTGCTCGCCGTCGTTCAACTGGCGCAAGCACCTCGACGACGCCACCATCGCGAAGTTCCAGAAGGAACTGGGCGCCATGGGATTCAAGTTCCAGTTCATCACCCTGGCCGGCTTCCACGCGCTGAACTACTCGATGTTCGATCTCGCCTACGGCTACGCCCGCAATCAGATGACCGCCTACGTCGACCTGCAGGAGCGCGAGTTCGCCGCCGAGGAGCGCGGATACACCGCCACCAGGCACCAGCGCGAGGTGGGCGCGGGCTACTTCGACCTGATCGCCACCACGGTGGATCCCCATTCGTCGACCACCGCGCTGTCTGGTTCGACCGAGCAGGGGCAGTTCCACTGACCGGTAACGAGAAGGCCGGTGAGGCCGGCATCGAGCGGTCCGGCATCGGGCGGGTAGGTGTGATCGGCGCCGGGCAGATGGGCGGCGGCATCGCTGAGGTGTGCGCCCGGGCGGGCGCCGATGTCCTGGTCTTCGACACCACCGAGGCGCTCACCGATGCCGGGCGTGCCCGCATCCTCACGTCGCTGGACCGCGCCGCCGGCGCGGGCAAGATCACCGCCGCCGAGCGGGACGCCACCGAGCAGCGTATGCGCTTCACCACCGACCTGACGGACCTCGCCGATCGGCAGCTGGTGATCGAGGCCGTCGTCGAGGACGAGGCCGTCAAGACATCCATCTTCGCCCGGATCGACGAGATCGTCGTCGACCCCGAGGCGGTGCTGGCATCGAACACCTCGAGCATCCCGATCATGAAGCTGGCCGCCGCGACCTCCCGTCCAGCCCGGGTGCTCGGACTGCACTTCTTCAACCCGGTGCCGGTCCTGCCGCTGGTTGAGCTCGTCAGCACTCTGGTGACCGATCCGGCCGCCGCCGACCGCGCCGAGCAGTTCGCCGCCGGGGTGCTGGGCAAGCAGGTGATCCGGTGCGCCGACCGGTCCGGATTCGTGGTCAACGCTCTGCTGGTGCCGTATCTGCTGTCGGCGATCCGGATGGTGGAGAGCGGGGTCGCTTCCGTCGACGACGTGGACAAGGCGGTCGTCGCCGGGCTGTCGCACCCGATGGGGCCGCTGCGGCTTTCCGACCTGATCGGGCTGGACACCCTCAAGCTGATCGCCGACAAGATGTTCGATGAGTTCAAGGAGCCGCTCTACGCTCCGCCCCCGCTGCTGCTCCGCATGGTGGAGGCGGGTCAGTTGGGCAAGAAGTCAGGCCGGGGCTTCTATCCCGGGTAGCAGACTACACTTCCAGACAGGCGCGCGGTGGAAGGGAGCGCTGGCAATGACAGACGTCGATGCGGGTTTGACTCCGTTCTACGAGGAGTCGCAGTCGATCTACGACATCTCCAACGACTTCTTCGCCCTCTTCCTCGGCCCGACCATGGGCTACACCTGCTCCTTCTTCGAGCGCGACGACATGACTCTCGACGAGGCCCAGGTGGCGAAGTTCGACCTGGCGCTGGGCAAGCTGAACCTCGAGCCCGGGATGACGCTGCTCGACGTCGGTTGCGGCTGGGGCGGCGCGATGGAGCTGGCCGTGGCGAAGTACGACGTCAACGTCATCGGCATCACGCTGAGCAAGAACCAGTCCGAGTACGCCCGGGAGCGGCTGGCCAGACTGGACACCGACCGCTGCATAGAGGTCCGTTTGCAGGGCTGGGAGGAGTTCGACGAACCGGTCGACCGGATCGTCAGCATCGGGGCGTTCGAGGCCTTCAAGGCCGAGCGTTACCCGCTGTTCTTCGATCGGGCCCACAGCCTACTGCCCCCCGACGGCAGGATGCTGTTGCACACGATCCTGGCGCACACCCAGAAGTTCTTCCGCGACAACGGCATCAAGCTGACCATCAGCGACCTGAAGTTCATGCGGTTCATCGGGACCGAGATCTTCCCCGGCGGGCAGCTCCCCGCCGTGGAGGACATCGAGGAACTCGCCGTGGGCTCCGGCTTCACTCTCGAACGGGTCCATCTGCTGCAGCCGCACTACGCGAGGACCCTGGACCTGTGGGCGCAGAACCTCGCCGCCAAGCGCGACGAGGCCATCGCGATCACCGATGCGCGGACCTACGACCGCTACATGCGGTACCTGACCGGCTGTGCGGATTTCTTCCGCCGCGGGATCACCAACGTCGGGCAGTTCACCCTGGTCAAGGGCTGAGCCCGATCAGGCCTGCGCGAGCCGGCGCTGCTCGGCCTCGACGTCGAAGTCGGCCGCCGGCCAACTCAGTCGCAGACCCGTGAGGGCCTCGATCAGCAACTCGGTGACCGCGAGCCTGCTGTACCACTTGCGGTCGCACGGCACCACGTGCCACGGCGCGTGGGCGGTGCTGGTCCGGTCCAGGATGGCCTGGTAGGCCCGCTGGTATTCCGGCCACAGCGCGCGCTCGTCGAGGTCGCCGGGGTTGTACTTCCAGTGTTTGTCGGGGCGCTCCAGCCGCTCGGCCAGCCGCCGCTTCTGCTCGTCGAGCGAGACGAACATCGCGACCTTCACCAGGGTCGTGCCGGCCGCGGCCAGTTCGGCCTCGAAGGTGTTGATCTCCTCGTAGCGCGGCTCCCACACGCTGGGCGGCAACAGATTTCGCACCCGCACCACCAGCACGTCCTCGTAGTGCGAGCGGTCGAACACCCCGATGTGACCGGCCGGCGGCAGCGCCCGGGTGATCCGCCACAGATAGTGGTGGGCGCGCTCCTCGTCGGTCGGTTTGCCGAAGCTGGTGTAGCGGATGCCCATCGGGTTGCCGGCCCCGACCACGTGTTCGACGATGCCGCCTTTGCCCGCGGTGTCCATCCCCTGCAGCACCAGCAGCACCGACCGGCGGTCCCCGGCACGTCCGTTGGCGTAGAGCATCTCCTGCAGGTCGGCGAATCGGGCGTTTCGCTCGGCGGCGACCGGCGGCGCATCGTCCTTGGTGCCGGCGAATCCCGGCGTGGCCGCGGCGTCGATGTCGGCGACCGAGTCGCCCGGGCGGAACCGCAGCACCGCCGAGGGCGCGTGGGTCCACTGCTGTGGCAGTGCGGATTCGGTCTGGGCCTGCACCGGCACGAGACTAGTCGGCCGGTGCCGGCCGCGGGGGAAGCGCCGGCGGCGGGTGCGGCCCGGCGTTGAACCGGGACAGCGACCCGTCGACCTCGACGATCCCGCACAGTGCGCTCCAGCACAGCATGGTCAGATAGTCGATCAGCTCCCTGCTGGTCATCCGGGGGTTTGACATCCAGGAGTGGGTGGCCAGCTGAACACCGCCCACGATCAGGAACGCCCACGGCTCGACTCCGCCGGTGTCCATCCCGGCCCGCTGCATCCGCCGGCGCAGCATCACCGCCAGCATCCGCGCGATGATCCGCTCGGAGTC
>CAYXOM010000076.1:0-1790 GCA_964466565.1 uncultured Mycobacterium sp. | reverse complement strand
GCCCCCCCGGGGGGCCGGGGGTGCCCCGCCCCGCCAACGGGCGCCCACTGATCGAGATGGGCTCACGGCGCACCCACGAGCGGGCCGCGGTCGACGCCGCCCGCGCGGCCTATCTGGCCGGCTTCACGGCCACCTCCAACCTGCTCGCCGGGCAGCGCTACGGGATACCGGTGCAGGGCACCGCGGCGCACGCGTTCACCATGCTGCACACCACCGCGGCCGGCCCCGACGAGGCGGCGGCGTTCCGCGCGCAGGTCGAGGGGCTCGGGGCCGACACGACGTTGCTGGTCGACACCTACGACGTGCCGACCGGTGTCGCCACAGCGGTCGAGGTCGCCGGCCGCGGGCTCGGGGCGGTGCGGGTCGACTCCGGCGATCCCCGGGAGGTGGCCGCGCAGGTGCGCCGACAACTGGACGCGCTGGGCGCTCACCGCACCCGGATCGTGGTGTCGGGTGACCTCGACGAGTACGTCATCGAGGCCCTGCGGTCGGCACCCGTGGACAGCTTCGGAGTGGGCACCTCGGTGGTCACCGGCTCGGGAGCGCCGACCGCATCGATGGTCTACAAGCTCACCGAGGTGGACGGCGTCCCGGTGGCCAAGCGCAGCAGCCACAAGCAGACCCGGGGCGGGCGCAAAGTCGCGGTCCGCGAGGTGGGCCCGTCGGGAACGCTGCTCGGCGAGACGGTGCTGCCGGCCGGCGCTGCGCCGCCGGCCGGGTCGGTCCCGGTGACGGTCGCCCTGATGCGCTCCGGGCGGCCGGTGAGCGATGACGGGCTCGCACAGGCCCGCCGGCGGGTCGCCGCCGGGCTGGCCAGTCTGCCCGCCGACGCCCTGGACCTCGCCCCCGGCCCGCCCGCATTCGGGATGCTGGTCCCGTCGCCGCGGTGAGCGGGGAGGAGCTGCCCGAGGTGGCCGACCTGCTGGCCCTGGCCGTGGCCGGGCTGGGGGGTTCGCATCGCGACGGTCAGATCCGGATGGCCGAGGCGGTAGCCGCGGCGTTCGACTCGGGCCGGCACCTCGCGGTGCAGGCCGGCACCGGCACCGGTAAGTCACTGGCCTACCTGGTGCCGGCGATCGCGCGGGCGTTGCGCGACGGGGAGACCGTCGTGGTGTCCACCGCCACCATCGCCCTGCAGCGCCAGCTGGTCGACCGCGAC
Source organism: uncultured Mycobacterium sp. (assembly GCA_964466565.1). Lineage (GTDB taxonomy): Bacteria > Actinomycetota > Actinomycetes > Mycobacteriales > Mycobacteriaceae > Mycobacterium. The sequence continues at coordinate 631 of CAYXOM010000076.1, read as the reverse complement.
CTGCCCCGGCTCGCCGAGGCGCTGTCCGCGGTGCTGCCCCGCCCGCCGCGCTTCGCGCTGCTCAAGGGACGGCGCAACTACCTGTGCCTGAACAAGATTCACAACGGTGCTGCGGAATCAGAGGACGCGTCCCAGGAGGAGCTCTTCACCCCGAGCAGCGTGCTGGGGCGCGACGTCGCGCGGCTGAGCCGGTGGGCGTCGGACACCGACACCGGCGACCGCGACGACCTGCGGCCCGGGGTCGCCGACCGGGCCTGGGCACAGGTCAGCGTCACCGCGCGGGAATGCCTGGGCGCGACCCGCTGCCCGTTCGGCACCGACTGCTTCGCCGAACGGGCCCGCGCACTGGCCGGTGCGGCCGACGTCGTCGTCACCAACCATGCGCTGCTGGCCATCGACGCCCTCACCGACTCCGCGATCCTGCCCGAGCACCGGCTGCTGGTCGTCGACGAGGCGCACGAACTCAGCGACCGGGTCACCGCGGTCGCGACCGGCGAGCTCACCCCGGCGCCGCTGGGCGTGGCCGTCCGGCGGTCGGCCCGGCTGGTGGACCCCGAGGTCGCCGCGCGGCTGGAGGCGGCGGTCGCGACATTCTCCTCGGCGCTGCACGACGCCCAGGCCGGGCGGCTGG
>CAYXOM010000075.1:0-2212 GCA_964466565.1 uncultured Mycobacterium sp. | reverse complement strand
TTCGGTGGTGAGAACGACGGCGTCGCAGGCGATCCGGTCACCGGAATCGGTGCGGACCGCGGTCACCCGCCCACCGGACTGCTCGAGGCCGGTCACCGTCGAGGAGTAGCGGAACCGCACACCCGCGTCGGCGGCCGCCGCGGCCAGAGATTCGGGCAGCGCCCGCATGCCGCCGCGCGGGAAGTAGACCCCGGCCACGGTGTCCATGTAGGCGATCACCGCATAGGCGGCCAGCGCTCGCTGGGGCGGCACCCCGGCGTAGAGCGCCTGGAAGGTGAAGATCCGCCGCAGGCGCTCGTCGGTGATGAAGCGGCCCACCATCCGGTCCCACCCGCGGAAGCCGCCGATCGCGGCCAGTTTGGCCAGCTGCGGGGTCAGCAGTGACAGCGGGGAGGAGAAATTCGACCCGATGAATCCGTCGATCTCCAGCCGGTAGAGCTCGGAGAGCCAGTCCCGCAGCCGCAGATAGCCGGCGGCTTGCTCGGGACCGGCGAACGCCTCGATGGCCGCCGTCATCGTCGCGGCGTCGGCGTGCACGTCCAGGGTGCTGCCGTCGGCGAAGGAGGCGCGGTAGGCCGGGTCCGACGGCATCAGCTCCAGGTAGTCGCCCATCGAGGCGCCGACGGCGTCGAAGGCCTCCTCGATGATGTCGGGCATGGTCAGCACGGTCGCGCCGGTGTCGATCTTGTAGCCCCGGATGTCGGACTGCCCCACCCGGCCCCCGGGGAAGCCGTAGCGCTCCACCACGGTCACCGCGCGGCCCTGACCGGCGATCTGCATCGCCGCGGAGAGACCGGACAGGCCGGCCCCCACCACCACGACGTGGTCGGTGTTGCCTCGGACGGTCTGCGTCATGGTTCTCCTCGTGCCTCCAGGGTTGTCCGCCGGCTGCCCACCGGGGCTATCTCGGCCAGCGCGAAACGCGGGGGCGCGACATCGACAACCCGCACCGAGCCATTCCTTCCCGCGGATCTCCCGAGGCAGCATTGAGCGGCCCCGGCGAAACGGACACGCCGTTCTCTGACCGCCGAGTGCTGTTTCGCCCTCCATTCAAGCCGAACCCGCCGCCCGCTGCCCGTCCGCATCGCCCCGGTCATCGGAGTGTAAGGATTGCCCGGCCGGGGGCGTAACGTTTCTAGCTGGGGTTTCACCCCGAACGGAGAGGACGGCGATGAGCCAGTTGAGCGGGAAGGTGGCGCTGGTCACCGGGGCCTCCTCCGGGCTGGGCGCGACGGTCGCCCGACTGTTCGCCGCGCGCGGGGCCGCGGTCTTCGGGATCGCCCGCGATGCCGAGCGGATGGCCGGGGTGTTCGCCGACGTGCCGGGCGGGGCCTTCGCCCCGGTGGACATCACCGACCCCGGCGCCTGCCGCGAGGCGGTCGGGGCGTGCGTGGACCGGTTCGGCCGGCTCGACGTGCTGGTCAACGCCGCGGGCTTTCACCAGATGCGGCACACCTGCGAGGTCACCGACGCCGAATGGGCCTATGACCTCGCCGTGAACGTCAGTGCACCGTTCTACCTGTGCCGCGCCGCGCTGCCGCACCTGCTCGACGGCGGGAACATCGTCAACGTGGCCTCGGTCGCCGGCCTGGAGGGCGAGGTCTACTCGGCCGGCTACTGCGCGGCCAAACACGCCCTCGTCGGCCTGACCCGGGCGCTGGCGGTGGAGTTCACCCGGGAGCGGTTGCGCGTCAATGCGGTCTGTCCGGGCGGGATGCTGACTCCCCAGGTCACCGAGTTCACCCCGCCGTCCGAGCCGGACTACAAGCTCATCATGCGGATCGCAGCGCCGCGCGGGCTGATGGAACCCGCCGACGTGGCCGCCGTGATCGCGTTTCTGGCCAGCGACGACGCAGCCGCGGTGCACGGCGCGGTGTACCCGGTCGACAACGGCAAGCTGGCCGGCTGAGCGCTACCGCGGCAGCACGCCGGCCCGGTCGGGGCAGTAGACGCCGATCGCCGCGCCGAGGAACTGCCAGGCCTGGGTATCGGTACTGCCGCGCGGCAGATTGCGGGAGACGAACGTCACCGCGGCGTAGGCGTCGGCGTCGACGCCGCGGGCCAGCCGCTTGCAGGAGATCTTGCCCAGCCAGGCGTTGTAGTCGCGGGGACCGTAGATGCCGAACCCGTGCAGCTGGTCGGCGAAGGCGATGTCGGGGTCGGCGGCCGCCGGCGCCGCGGCGGCCACGGCGATCGCGGCGCCCGCGGACAC
>CAYXOM010000074.1:0-6090 GCA_964466565.1 uncultured Mycobacterium sp. | reverse complement strand
GGAACGTGTCCCGCACGCCCAGGTCCTGGATGCCTGCGCAGGCATCCCGCAGACCAAGCTCCGCCTCGATGCTCTCGGCCCGCTCGATGTAGAGCGGCTGATTCGCCGTAGAATCGCGCAACCGGTCGCACAGGTCCTCCACGAGTGGCCGGGCTTCCTCGGCCGCTCGCGGCACATCCGCCAGGGCGTCAGGCAAGTCGCCCGGCAGGTCGAAAGCGAACTCGCTGAACAGCAGGAAGCGCCAGAGTTCATCGGCGATGGGCGACCAGTTTTTGCTCTTGGTCTTGAGCATGAGCCCCAGGGTGCTCGCCAACAGCGCCTTGGCTTCCGAGGCCCATGCGTCGCTCGCCTTCAGGGCTTTGAGCTGCTTGTCGGTCGGGGCGAGCAGGGCGAACACGATGTCACGCGCCGATTCGACCTTCAACGTGGCCTGAAGGTTCGGCCAACCGGCTCCACCGCCAACGGCGTCGATCACATCGAAGCTCGGGCTCGGGTTGTCCGCGAAGATGCGGCGAATCTCGGTGGCCTGATCCGCCTTGGCCCGCAGGCACAGACTCAGGTACTCATCGCCGTCGCCCTCTGGGAAGACAGCCCCGCAGGCCCCGTAGATCGCAAACGGATCGTGCTGCTTGTCCTCGTCGGTCAGCGGCGGGGTCGCCAGCACATAGGACAGCGGCTTTCCTACGTAGTTGGCGTAGGTCGCGCCGTAGCGGCGCACGTCGGGCAGGAACTGCGACGCCGAGAACCGCCGGCGCAGAACCAGCGAACCCCGGGCCGCCAGGGCGACGCCCCAGCCCACCATGACGGCGTTGGAGTGGAACAGCGGCATCGACACGTAGCAGCGATCGGCCGGACCCAGGGCGAACCGCTGGGCCGTTGCCGTCGCCGCGGTAGCCACCTTTCCATGGCTGCACCTGACCGCCTTGGGCTCACCGCTGGTGCCGGAGGTGAAGATCAGCATGAACAGGTCGGCCGGGTCGGTGTCGGGGATCCGGACCTCGGCGCCGGCGTGGGCCTGCACCTCGGCCGCCCACTGCGGCCCGTCGACGTCGATCAGGTCCACACCGGCACCGGCTGCGCCGAACACCTCGGCGAAGGCCTGCTCGGTGAGCACCACCTGGCAGTCGGCCCGGGCTGCGTCGCGGGCCAGGGCCGCGCCGCGGCGCACCGGGTTGAGCCCCACTGCGACCATGCCCGACAGCGCAGCCGCCACCAACACCGACGAGTGCGCCGGGGTGTTGGCCAGCAGCACCCCGACGTGCGGCGGGCGCTGCGGGTCGAGGCGGGCCCGCAACGCGGCCGCGACGGCGGCGCCCCGGCGCAGATGGTCGCTCCAGCAGGTGAAGGAGTCCTCGAAGAACACCCCGCGGTCGGTCAGTCCGGCCAGCGGCTCCAGCAGCCCGCCAACGGTGGGCTGCCCGGGCTGCTCCGGACCGCTCACCGCGCGTCGTAGGTCCGGGCCCGCAACGCCCGTTCGACAGTGGCGCGGCCCTCGAGCACCAGGCGCCGCAGCGCCGGGGGGACGTGCAGCCCGCCCAGGAACCAGTCGGCGGCCGCCAGACCCTCGGCGCTGACGTCCCAGCTCGGGTACAGCCCGACGACCACGGTCTGGGCCACCTCGCTGGACCGGCGCTCCCACACCGCGGCGACGGTGTCGAAGTAGCGCTTGGTGTAGGGCATCAGCAGATCAGCCTGCCCGGGCTGCGACCAGCCGCCGATGATCGCACGCGCGGTGATGTTGGGCAGGGTGTCGTCCTCGATCACCTGCCGCCACGCGCTTGCCTTCACCTCCGGCTGCGGGCGGGCCGCCGCCGCGGCCGCGGCATGACGGCGCCCGGCCGCGGTGGGGTCGCGGCGGGCCTCGGCGTCGATGAACGGGGTCTGCGGGCCGTCGGCGTCGACGTGACCGCCGGCGGCCAGCGCGGTGACGATCCGCCACCGCAGGTCGGTGTCGACCAGCAGCCCCGCCATCCCGTGCGCGGCCGGGTCTCCCTCGAGGAGGTCGGCGAGCATGACCAGATGCCCGGTGGGCAGCACCGACGTGCACAGCGCGTTGACGTATGCCAGCTGGTGGTCCGAGCCCGGCTCGGCCTCGCGCGCCAGGTCGGCCAGCCGGTCGGTGAACGCCGGCCAACCCTGCCCGGCGGCCCAGTCCGGATCGGCGTAGGAGTTCAGCGCGGTCTGAGCCTGCAGCAGCAGCCGGTGGGCCACGCCGACCTCGGTCTCGGCGCCGACTCCGCGCATCACCAGGGCCACGAAGTCGCGTGCGCGCAACTCGGCGTCCCGGGTCATCTCCCAGGCGGCCGACCAGACCATGGTGCGCGGCAGCGGCTCGGCGATGTCGGCGACCCGACCGACGGCGACCGCCAGCGACTCGGAATCCAGGCGCATCGAGCAGTAGGTCAGATCGTCGTCGTTGACCAGGATGAGCTGACCGCGCGAGACTCCCTGCAGGGCGGGAACGTCGGTGATCTCACCGGCGACGTCGAGTTCCTCCCGACGGGCGCGGATCAGCTTCCCCGACCCGTCGTCGTCATAAATGCCGACCGCCAGCCGGTGCACCCGGGTCTCCCCGGCGCCGGGTGCGGCGCCACCCTGCCTGATCGCGAAACGGGTGAAGCGCCCGGCCGCGTCGACCTCGAACTCCGGTCGCAGGGTGTTCAGCCCGGTGGTCTTGAGCCACTGCCGGCCCCAGTCGGACAGGTCCCGGCCGGAGGCCTTCTCCAGCGCGCCGAGCAGGTCGTCGAAGGTGGCGTTGTCGAAGGCGTGCGCGGCGAAGTAGTCGCGCAGCCCGGCCAGGAAGTGCTCCAGGCCGACGTAGGCCACCAGTTGCTTGAGGACGCTGGCGCCCTTGGCGTAGGTGATCCCGTCGAAGTTGACCTCCACGGCGTGCAGGTCCGGGATGTCGGCGGCGACCGGGTGGGTGGAGGGCAACTGGTCCTGGCGGTAGGCCCACGATTTCTCGACGTTGGCGAAGGTGGTCCAGGCCTGGGTGTACTCGGTGGCCTCCGCCTGGCAGAGCACGGAGGCGAACGTCGCGAACGACTCGTTGAGCCACAGGTCGTCCCACCAGCGCATGGTGACCAGGTCGCCGAACCACATGTGCGCCATCTCGTGCAGCACGGTCTCGGCCCGGCGCTCATAGGAGGCCCGGGTGACCTTGCTGCGGAAGACGTAGTCCTCCAGGAAGGTCACCGCGCCGGCGTTCTCCATCGCCCCGGCGTTGAACTCGGGCACGAACAGCTGGTCGTACTTCCCGAACGGGTACGGCACGCCGAAGTTGCGGTGGTAGAAGCCGAATCCCTGCTTGGTCTCGGTGAACAGCCGGTCGGCGTCCATGTGCGGGGCCAGCGAGGCGCGGCAGAAGATGCCCAGCGGGATCTCCCCGTGCTCGTCGCGGTAGACGTCGCGCCAGACCGCGTAGGGCCCGGCGACCAGCGCCACCAGGTAGGTGCTCATCGGCGGTGTCGTGGCGAAGGTGTGCACCACGGCCTGGCCGTCGGGGCGCGCCGAGACGGTGGCGCCGTTGGACACCACCTCCCAGCCCGCCGGCGCGGTCGCGGTCACGTCGAAGGTGGCCTTGAGGTCGGGCTGGTCGAAACAGGCGAACATCCGCTTGGCGTCGGCGGTCTCGAACTGCGAATACAGGTACACGTGGTCGTCGACCGGGTCGACGAACCGGTGCAGGCCCTCGCCGGTGTGCGAGTAGCGGCAGTCCGCCTCGACCACCAGGATGTTGTCGGCCATCAGGCCGACCAGGGCGATTCCGGTGGACTCGTCGTAGCCCGAAACGTCGATCGGGTGCCCGTTGAGGACCGCGCTGTGGACGGCCTCGGCGGCGAGGTCGATGTGGGTGTCCGCACCGGGCAGCGCCTCGAACGTCACGGTCGTCACCGACCGGAAGATGCGTTCGCCCCGGGTCAGGTCGAGGTCGATCCGGTAGTTGTCGACCGTGACCAGGGCGGCGCGCTCGATCGCCTCGTCTCGGGTGAGATTGGGGAGCACGGGAGACAATCTATCCTCTAGTTCCATGGCTGACTCTGGCGTGAAGCCCCGTGCCGATTTCTGGTTCGATCCGCTGTGCCCGTGGGCGTGGATCACCTCGCGGTGGATTCTGGAGGTGGAAAAGGTGCGCGACATCGAGGTGTGCTTCCACGTCATGAGCCTGGCGGTTCTCAACGAGGGCCGGGACCTGTCCGCCGAGTACCTGGAGCTGATGACCCAGGCGTGGGGCCCGGTCCGGGTGGCGATCGCCGCCGAGCGCGATCACGGGCCGGCGGTGCTGGGCCCGCTCTATACGGCGATGGGAACCCGCATCCACAACAACGGCGACCGGGACCTGACTAGGGTGATCACCGAGTCGCTGGGCGAGGCGGGCCTGCCCGCCGGGCTGGCCGCCGCGGCCACCGACCCCGGTTGCGACGAGGCGTTGCGGGCCAGCCATCATGCCGGTATGGACGCCGTCGGCGAGGACGTCGGGACGCCGACGGTGCACTTCGACGGGGTGGCGTTCTTCGGCCCGGTGCTGTCGCGGATTCCGCGCGGTGAGCAGGCCGGGACGATGTGGGACTCCTGCGTGGCACTGGCGGCGTACCCGCACTTCTGGGAGCTCAAGCGCACCAGGACCGAGCCTCCCGGCTACGAGTGAAGTCGGCCGCCGGCCTGGTCTAGGGTGACCGCCATGCGCGTCTATCTCGGTGCCGACCATGCCGGTTATGAACTGAAGGAGGCGATCATCGAGCATCTGCGCGCCGGCGGGCATGAGCCGGTCGACTGCGGCGCCTTCAGCTATGACGCCGACGACGACTACCCGGCGTTCTGCATCGCCGCCGCGGCCGCGACGGTGGCCGACCCGGGCAGTCTGGGGATCGTGCTGGGCGGTTCGGGAAACGGCGAGCAGATCGCGGCGAACAAGGTGCCGGGGGCCCGCTGCGCGTTGGCCTGGAGCACCGAGACCGCAAGGCTGGCGCGCGAGCACAACAACGCCCAGTTGATCGGGATCGGCGGCCGGATGCACAGCCAGCCCGAGGCGATGGCGATTGTCGACGCCTTCCTCGGCACGCCCTGGTCCGAGGCGCCGCGGCATCAGCGCCGCATCGACATCCTCGCCGACTACGAGCGGACCGGCGAGGCGCCGGCGGTGCCGGGCGCGCCCCGGTGAGGCGGTTCTGAGCGGTGCCCGAAGGGCACACCCTGCACCGGCTGGCCCGGCTGCACCAGCGGCGCTACGCCGGGTCCCTGGTGCGCGTGTCCAGTCCCCAGGGGCGGTTTCCCGACGCCGCGATGGTGGACGGCCGGGTGCTCGCGGCCGCCTCGGCCTGGGGCAAGCACCTGTTCCACCACTACGAGCACGGTCCGATCGTGCACGTGCATCTTGGCCTCTACGGCGCCTTCCGGGAGACCGCGATCCCGATGCCCGCACCGGTCGGGCAGGTGCGGATGCGACTGGAGGGGTCGGACTACGGAACCGATCTGCGCGGGCCCACCACGTGCGCGGTGATCGACGAGGCGCAGATGTCGGGAATCCTCGACCGGCTGGGGCCCGACCCGCTGCGCCGGGATGCCGACCCGGCAGCGGCCTGGGCGCGGATCGCCAAGTCCCGCAAGGCGATCGGGGCGTTGCTGATGGACCAGTCGGTGATGGCCGGGGTGGGCAATGTCTATCGCAGCGAACTGTTGTTCCGGCACGGGATCGACCCGTACCGCCCGGGCCGGGATGTGGACGAGACGCAGTTCGCGGCGGCGTGGGGGGACCTGGTGGAGCTGATGCGCATCGGGGTGCGCCGCGGGCGGATCATCGTGGTCCGGCCCGAGCACGACCACGGCGCGCCCGGCTACCGGGCGCGGGGTCCGCGCACCTACGTCTACCGCCGGGCCGGCCAGCCCTGCCGGGTCTGCTCCGCACCGGTGCGCACCTCGGTGATGGAGGGCCGGAACCTGTTCTGGTGTCCGGACTGTCAGCTCTGATCGGCGGCCGCGGCCGGCCAGGTGATGGTCGTGGCCAGCGCCGTGGCGAGGGCGCCCCGATTGGCGGGCCTGTTTCGCCCCCGCCCCGCGGAACGGGGCTCGGTCAAACCCTGCTCGCCGTCG
>CAYXOM010000073.1:0-1566 GCA_964466565.1 uncultured Mycobacterium sp. | reverse complement strand
ATCTACGACGAACTGGTCACACGCTGCGCGGCGGGCCGGGTGTCGTTCGCCCGCGCACGCGGCTTCACCCTCGACGAGTACGTCGGGCTGCCGGCGGGGCATCCCGAGCGCTACCGCAACGTCATCGACACGGCGTTCGCCGCCCGGGTGGACTTCGGCCCCGGGGCGGTGGCGGCTCCCGACGGCCTGGCGGCCGACCTCCCGGCGGCCTGCGTGGCCTACGAGGCGGCGATCGCCGACGCCGGCGGGATCGACCTGCAGATTCTGGGCATCGGCACCGACGGGCACATCGCGTTCAACGAACCCGGTTCCTCGCTGTCGTCGCGGACCCGGATCAAGACGCTGACCCGGCAGACCCGGATGGACAACGCCCGTTTCTTCGGAGACGACGTCGACGCGGTTCCCACCCACTGCCTCACCCAGGGCCTGGGAACCATCATGGCCGCGCGGCACGTGGTGCTGGTGGCCACCGGACGCACCAAGGCCGAGGCGGTCCACCACCTCGTCGAGGGGCCGGTGACCGCGATGTGGCCGGCCAGCGTCCTGCAGCATCACCCCCATGTGACCGTGCTGATCGACGACGCCGCGGCCCGGAGGTTGCAGTTGGCCGACTACTACCGGGAGACCTACTTGTCCAAACCCGACTGGCAGGGCATCTGAGATGCTCCTGCGCACCGCGGAGGTGTTCACCGGCCGGGAGTTGCTGCGGCCCGGCTGGATCGAGGTCCGCGGGCCGGCGATCGCCGGGGTGGGCTCAGGAGACCCTCCCCGCCCGCCCGATCACGAGTTCGACTCGGCGACGGTGGTACCCGGGTTCGTCGACACCCACGTGCACGGCGGGGGCGGCGGCAGCTTCTCGGACGGCCCGGGTGCGACCGCCGCCGCCGCGGCGCTGCACCTGCGGCACGGCACCACCACCCTGCTGGCCTCGCTGGTCACCGGGTCGCCGGAGGGCCTGGCCGGCCAGGTCGCCGAACTGGCCGGCCAGGTCCGCGCCGGAGTGGTTGCGGGGATTCATCTGGAAGGTCCCTGGCTGGCCGAGAACCGTTGCGGCGCCCATGATCCAGCCTTACTACGGGATCCCGACCCGCAGGAGGTCCAGCGTCTTCTCGAGGTCGCCGGCGGCAGCGTCCGGATGGTCACCCTGGCACCCGAACGGACCGGGGCCATCGAGGCGATCCGGCGCATCGTGGCGTCCGGGGCGGTCGCGGCCGTGGGGCACACCGACGCCGGCTACGCCCGCACCCGCGACGCGATCGAGGCCGGCGCCACCGTGGCGACGCATCTATTCAACGCGATGCGCCCGATCCACCACCGCGACCCCGGGCCGGTGATCGCGCTGCTGGAGGATCCGCGGGTCAGCGTCGAGATCATCGCCGACGGGGTGCACGTCGATCCCGCGCTGTACCGCCACGTCACCCGAACCGCGGGCACCGACCGGGTCAGCCTGGTCACCGACGCGATGGCCGCGGCCGGCATGCCCGACGGGGATTATCGGATCGGCCCGCTGGCGGTGGCGGTCGACGGCGGCGTGGCACACCTGGCCGGAACCGACACCATCGCGGG
>CAYXOM010000072.1:0-3646 GCA_964466565.1 uncultured Mycobacterium sp. | reverse complement strand
GCAGGCCGATGGCTTCGCACGACGGGTAGTCCCAGCCGGTGATGACCGCGCCGTCCTGTGGACGTTTCCACAGCGGGATCGCCTCGATCAGCGGCTCGGGGCTCATGATCACCGCGCAAGCGTGCACCCCGGAGTTGCGGACCAGGCCCTCCAGCCCGCGGGCGGTCTCGTAGATGGTGCGCACGTCGGGATCAGTGTCGATCAGCCCGCGGACCTCGGCGGCCTCCTTGTAGCGGTCGTGGGACGGGTCGGTGATCCCCGCCAGGGGGATGTCCTTGGCCATGACCGCCGGCGGCAGGGCCTTGGTGATCCGGTCGGCGATGGCGAACCCGGGCTGGCCGAAGTGCACCCGGGCGGCGTCCTTGAGCGCGGCCTTGGTCTTGATGGTGCCGAAGGTGATGACCTGGGCAACCCGGTCGCTGCCGTACTTCTCGGCGGCATAGCGCACCATCTCGCCGCGGCGCCGGTCGTCGAAGTCGATGTCGATATCGGGCATCGACGCGCGCTCGGGGTTGAGAAAGCGCTCGAACAGCAGTCCGTGCTCGATGGGGTCGATGTCGGTGATTCCCAGCGCGTAGGCCACCAGCGAACCGGCGGCCGACCCCCGGCCGGGCCCGACCCGGATGTCGATGGAGCGGGCGTGGTTGATCAGGTCGGCGACGATGAGGAAGTAGGACGGGTAGCCCTTGTCACAGATCACGTCGATCTCGTAGCCGGCCCGCTCGGCGTACTCGGCAGGCACCGCTGCGGGGAACCGGCGGCGCAGACCGGCGTCCACCTCGTGCCGCAGCCAGGTGGCCTGGGTGTGGCCCTCGGGCACGCCGAACACGGGCATCAGGTCCCGGGGCGCCCACACCTCGGCATAGGACTCCACCCGTTCGGCGATCAGCAGGGTCGAGTCACAGGCTCCCGGGACCGTGTCGTCCCACAGCGCCCGCATCTCCTCGGCGGACTTGAGGTAGTAGCCGTCGCCATCGAACTTGAACCGCTGGGGATCGGACAGCATCTTGCCGGTCTGCACGCACAGCAGGGCGTCGTGGTTGTGGGCGCCGTCCCGGGTGACGTAGTGGCAGTCGTTGGTGGCCAGTGGCGGGATTCCGAGCTTGCGGCCGATCTCCAGCAGGCCATCACGGACCCGCCGCTCGATCGCCAGGCCGTGGTCCATCAGTTCCAGGAAGTAGTTGTCGGCGCCGAAGATCTCCCGCCACCGGGCCGCCGATTCAAGCGCCTCGGTGTCCTGCCCGAGACGCAGCCGGGTCTGCACCTCGCCGGACGGGCATCCGGTCGTGGCGATGATCCCGGCGGCGTGCTCGGCGATGATCTCGGCGTCCATCCGCGACCATTTGCCCAGTTGGCCCTCGAAGGAGGCCAGCGAGGTCAGCTTGAACAGGTTGCGCAACCCCGTCGCGTCGGCGGCCACCATGGTCAGGTGGGTGTAGGAACCCCCGCCCGAGACGTCGTCGGACTTCTGGCCCGGGTCACCCCACAGAATGCGCCGGGTGTCGAACCGCGACCCCGGGGCGACGTAGGCCTCGACCCCGATGATCGGCTTGATCCCGGCCCCGGTTGCAGCGTTGAAGAACTCGCTGGCCCCGAACATGTTGCCGTGATCGGTCATCCCGATCGCGGTCATGCCCAGCCGGTCCGCCTCGGCGAGCATCGGCGAGATCTTGGCCGCACCGTCGAGCATCGAGAACTCGGTGTGATTATGCAGATGCACGAACCCCGCGCGGTCTCCGATACCCATAGGCTCGTCAGTCTAGGGCCGCCGGGCGACGCCGCCGGGCGTGTCGGGGGGCCGTGTCTCGGGCCTGGCGGCGGTCACTCGTCACCGCGGAGTTCCCGGGAGACCTCGGCGGCCTCCGCGGCGGTCAGTTCGCCGGAGAGTTGCAGGACGGTGCCGTCGATCGGGGCGTCGATCCGCGGGCCCCAGACCACCGTGCCGTCGCGGACGAAGGCCACCTGCTTGCCCACCTGGGTCTCGGTGAAGTCGCCGAAGCGGCGCGCCGATTCGTCGGTCATCGACATCTGCACCACCTCCACCCCGGTCAGCGGGTTGCGAAAGGCGTCGACGTTGGTCAGCTGAATCCGCAGCGCCTCGGGCTCCAGTTCGTAGACCGCTGTCCCGGTGATGTCGCAGACCCGCATCGGCTGGTCGGGCGGGGTGTCATCGGGCGGCGGACACTCCTCGGGGGTGGTGACGAACGCGCTCACCACCGGGCGCACCGGGAGCGGCTTGATCGTGTAGACGGGCGCGGTCGTCGTGGTCGGGGTGGTCAGCTCGCCTGATGGCCGGGTCGACAGCACGGTGCCCAGCGCGGGCAGCACGACGGCGGCGGTCCCGATGATCCCGGTCAGCGCGATGAGGATACGCCGGCTGCGGCTCTTCGAGGTGCTCATGATGGCTGCAAACTACCCGGCCGCACGCGGCGGCTGCGGGACAACCCGTCGGCACTGAACACCGCCAGCGCCACCCAGATCAGGGCGAACCCGGCCCAGCGGGCCGGCGACATCGGCTCATCCCCCACCATCAGGCCCCAGATCATCTGCATCGACGGCGTCAGGTACTGCAGCAGACCGATGGTGACCAGCGGCAGCCGCTGCGCGGCGGCGGCGAAGCAGAGCAGCGGCACGGCGGTGATCGGCCCGCACAGCAGCATCAGCGCCGCGTGCCCGGCGCCGTTGCCGAGGAACTCGCCCTGGCCCCCGGCATGCAGGGCCACCAGGAACCCCGCCGCCCAGGGTGCAGCCAGCGCGCTCTCCACCCCGACGCTGACCCGCGGATCGGCCCGGACCACCTTCTTGAGGGCGCCGTACAGACCGAACGAGACCGCCAGACCCAATGCGACCAGCGGAACGACACCGACCCCGACGGTCAGCAGCACCACCGCCGCCGCGGCGATCCCCACCGCCGCCGTCTGCGCGCGGGTCAGCCGCTCACCGAAGATCACCAACCCCAGCAGCACGCTGACCAGGGGGTTGATGAAGTACCCCAGCGCCGCGTCGACCACCTGCCCGGAGTTGACCGCGGAGATGTAGATCAGCCAGTTCACCGAGATCAGGGCCGAGGCGCAGGCCAGCAGCAACCAGGTGCGGCGGTCGATGCGCCGCAGATCCCCCAGTCGGCGCACCGCGATCAGCACCAGCACCATGAAAGCCAGCGTCCACAGGACGCGGTGCGCCAGGATCTCGGCCGCCCCGGCGGGTTTGAGCAGCGGGAAGAAGGCCGGGAACAGACCCCAGATGCCGTAGGCGGCGAGTCCGTACAGCAGGCCGGTGCGCTCCCCTCGGGTCCCGGCCGTCATGATTCGCCGCGCAGCACCGCCAGCGCGTGGTGCAGATCGGGCGGGTAGTCGCTGGTGATCTCGATCCGGCGGCCATCGGCGGGGTGCGCAAAGGCCAGCGAGCGGGCGTGCAGCCATTGGCGCCGCAGACCGAGCCGGTGCGCCAGCACCGGGTCGGCCCCGTAGGTGAGGTCGCCGGCGCAGGGATGGTGCAGCGCGGCGAAGTGCACCCGGATCTGATGGGTACGGCCGGTCTCCAGCTCGATGTCGAGCAGGCTGGCGGCCCGGAACATCTCCACGGTGTCGTAGTGGGTGATGCTGTGCCGGCCGTTCTCGGTCACCGCGAACTTCCACTCCGGGCC
>CAYXOM010000071.1:0-1762 GCA_964466565.1 uncultured Mycobacterium sp. | reverse complement strand
GGCCTGGCCCGGCGAGTAGGGGCCGAAGGTCGTGATCGAGCGGTGCTGGGCGAACAGTTCGCGCAGCCGGGCGTGGAACGCCGCAGCGGCCTCCCGTGCGACGGTGTAGTCGACGCCGATCGTGCCGCGCTGCTCGGCGACCTGACGGGCGGTGTACAACCGGGTGATCCCGTCGAATCGCGGACCGTCGAGGTACCGCTGAATCTCGGTGGCCTCGCGATCGAACGTGGTGTCGGTGCCGGCGTCGGCTTCGATGGTGGACATGGTGTTCACGCTCCTGCTCAGGTCGGTTCGGCGCTGATTTCATCTAAGCCCTGCGACCCCCGGGCGCGCGTGCGGGGGGTAGTTTCCTGAGGTAGTGCGGTCCCTAAACCGGGCGCCGACCGGGTCAGGGGAGTCAGGCCAGAGTTGCTCAGCAGGCGGAACATCGGGTGACCTTCTATGACGGCGCGCCGCTGAAGAGGGCCGGCCTGGCCCTGCTGCTGGTCCTCGCCCTGGTCTCCACCCTGGTCTACCTGCAATTCCGTGGGCGCCTTCAGGACACCACCGCGCTGACGGTGCACTCCGGTCGCGCCGGTCTGGTGCTCGACCCCGGCGCCCGGGCCACCTACAACGGTGTGGTGGTCGGGCGGGTCAGCGAGATCACGGCGGTGGCCGGCGCGGACGGGATGTCGGCGCGGCTGACGGTGGACGTCGAGTCGCGGCACATCGCGGTGATGCCGGCCAACCTGGTGGCCGACATCAGCGCCTCGACGATCTTCGGCAACAAGGTGATGTCGTTCTCGGCCCCGGCCGATCCCTCCCCGGAGCGGGTCTCGAGCGACACGGTGATCACCACCGGGTCGGTGACCACCGAATTCCAGACGCTGTTCGAGACGATGACCGGGCTTGCCGAGCGGATCGACCCGGTGGAGCTGAACCTGACGCTGGCGGCCACCGCCGAGGCGCTGACCGGGCTCGGCGGGCGGGTCGGCCGAGCCCTGGTGCAGGCCAACGAGGTGCTCGCGGAGGCCAATCCGCGGCTGCCGCGGCTGCAGCGGGGACTGGTGGCACTGGCCGACACCGCCGAGGTGTTCACCGGCGCGGGCCCGGATCTGTGGGACGCCCTGCAGAACGCCACCACGACGGCGGCGACCCTCAACGCAGGCCGGTCCGAACTCGACGCCGCGCTGCTCGCGGCCGCCGGATTCGCCGGTACCGCCGCCGACACCCTGGACCGCAGCAGTCCGTACCTGATCCGCGGTCTTGCCGACCTGGTGGTCTCCTCGCGGCTGCTCGACACCTACAGTCCGTCGTTCTTCTGCGGAATCCGCGGTGCGGCCGAGGTGCGGCCCGCCGCCCTGGCGGCCTTCGGCGGCAACGGGTACGCATTGTCCGCCCGCTCGTCGCTGATCGGGGCGCCCAACCCCTACGTGTACCCGGACAACCTGCCCCGGATCAACGCCCGGGGCGGCCCGGGTGGGGCTCCCGGATGCTGGCAGCGGACCACCCGCGACTTCTGGCCGGCGCCGCACCTGGTCGTCGACACCGGGGCGACGCTGGCGCCCTACAACCACTTCGAACTCGGCCAGCCGCTGCTGACCGAGTACGTCTGGGGACGTCAGGCCGGCGCGAACACCATCAACCCGTGACCGGTCCGGGTGGGCGGCGGCGGCCCCTCCCAGCCCCAGTCCCCCCGGCACATGTCCCTGCCGGTCGCCGCGGGCGCCAGCACCTCCGTCGACATCCCGTAGCGGAAGCGGGTCCCCGGCTCCTCGAAGAG
>CAYXOM010000070.1:0-6194 GCA_964466565.1 uncultured Mycobacterium sp. | reverse complement strand
TGCAGTCCCGCCAGGACAGGTCGTTCTGCGGGGCGGCGAATCGCGGTGGCTCGCCGGGGGCCGCGCTGGTGACGGGGCCGTCGCCGGGATTGCGCGCGGAGTCGGTGGCGAACTGGGGGTTGGCCGCCAGCCAGGGCGCGCAGCCGCTCAGCGCGACGGCCAGCACCGCGCAGACGCTGATCGTCTGGACCCGGCCACCGCAAAACACGCTCCCACAGTAGTCACTGCGCGCCGGGCCGCCCCGCGCGGCGGAGCCGACCCGGGCGCGCGCGGACGTAGCGCAGGTAGAGGAAGCCGTCGGAGTCGGTGAGGACGTGCTCGGGGCGCATCCGGTGCAGCACCTCCGCCGGGCCGGCGATCACCCGTGGTGCGGTGCCGGCGACCATCACCGGCGCCATGGTCAGGCACATCTCGTCGAGCAGGTCGTCGTCGACCAGGCCCGCCAGCAGCGTCGGCCCGCCCTCGGCCAGCACCCGGTTCCACCCGCGCCCGGACAGCCGGGACAGCGCGGTCGCCAGATCTACCCGCGCGGGGTCACCCGCCGAGCAGTCGAGCACCTCGGCGGCCGCGCCGAGGCGCCGCCGGCAGGGCCCGGCGGCCTCAGCGGTGGTCAGCACCAGCGGAGGCACCTCGGTGTCGGTCAGGACCGGCAGGTCGGACGCTATCGCCCCGGAGCGGCTGACCAGCGCTATCGGGGGGATCTCGGCCTGCCCCCGCGCGCGCCGGCGATCCCGCTGATCGGCGGCCATCCGCGCCCCGCGATAACCCTCGGCGCGGGCGGTGCCGGCCCCGACCAGGATCGCGTCGGCGGCCTCGCGCAGCACCGCGAACAGCGACCGGTCCCCGGCGGAGCCGAGGCCGCCGGAAAGCCCGCCGGTGGTCGCCGCGCCGTCGATGCCGGCGATGACGTTGGCGCGCACCCAGACCCGGTCGCCGGGGGCCGGGTAACGGTAGAGCTCGGCGAGCCGGTCGTCGTCGACCGGGCCGCCGGCGTCGAGCCGGGTGAACACCGTTGAAGTCTGACCCATCTGGCTACAGTGCCCGAATGGACCGCCTGGTCGACCGCCACCCCACGGTCTCACCGGAGCGGCTGATCGGCGGTCTGGTGCCGCCGCCGACGTTCGCCGCGGTGAGCTTCGAGACCTACCGGCCGGACCCGGCTGAGCCGACCCAGGCCGCGGCCGTGGCAGCGTGCCTGGAGTTTTGCGAGCAGGCCCGGGACAGGCGCGCCGGCCGCAAGCGCCTGTTCGGACGGCGCGACCCGCTGCCCGGGGTGGGCATTTACCTCGATGGCGGGTTCGGGGTGGGCAAGACCCACCTGCTGGCCTCGGCCTACCACCGGCTGCCCGAGTCGGCGGCCCACCCCAGGGCGTTCGCCGCGTTCGGCGAACTGACCCAGCTGGCGGGGGTGTTCGGCTTCACCGAGTGCATCGAGCTGCTGGCCGGCTACACGGTGGTCTGCATCGACGAGTTCGAACTCGACGACCCCGGTAACACCACACTGATCTCGAGATTGTTGTCCCAGCTCGTCGAGCGGGGGGTGTCGATTGCGGCGACCTCCAACACCCTGCCCGAGCAGCTGGGGGAGGGCCGGTTCGCCGCCCAGGACTTCCTGCGCGAGATCAACACGCTGGCAGCCATCTTCACCACTGTGCGCATCGAAGGGCCCGATTACCGTCACCGCGGCCTGCCGCCGGCGCCTCCGCCGGTCCCCGCCGAGGAGGTGGTGGAGCGCGCCCGGCGGACGCCGGGGGCCACCCTCGACGATTTCGACGCGCTGTGTGCGCACCTGGCCACCATGCACCCGTCGCGATATCTGGCGCTGATCGAGGGGGTCTCGGCGGTGCACCTCACCGGCGTGCACCGGATCGAGGACCAGAGCGTCGCGCTGCGCCTGGTGTCGCTGACCGATCGGCTCTACGACGCGGGGATCCCGGTGCTGGCTTCCGGGGACCCCCTCGACGAGATCTTCGGGGCGGAGATGCTCGCCGGCGGCTACCGCAAGAAGTATCTGCGGGCAACCTCGCGGCTGCTGGCGCTGGCCCACGCGCCGGACTAAAGCGGTCGCACCATCACCAGGTCGTCCTGGGGGCTGCGGCCCAGCAGGAACACCCGGGTTCCGGCCACCGTGAACCCGTGCTTGCCGTAGAAGGACCGGGCACGCAGGTTCGCCGTGTTGACCCCCAGCCACACCGCCGCCGCGCCGGTGCCGGCCGCCCAGTCCAGGCCCGCATCCATCAGGGCCGTCGCCACCCCGGAACCGTGGTGACCCGCCCGAACGTACATCTTGGACAGTTCGACCGCCGGGCGCGCCGTGACGGCACGCGCGATGTCGGGATCGTCGCCGATCCCGACGGCGAGCATGGTGTAGCCGAGGATCCGGCCGTCCCCGCGGGCGGTCAGCACCAGGCGCGCGGGGTCGGCGAGGTACTCGCCGAACCGCGGCGTCGAGAGGTTCTCGGCGATGCAGGCGGCGACGTCGCCGGCCTCGGCGTCCGGCGGGCAGGCCAGCGGGAAGGTGGCCGCCGCCACCTCGGCGAGGGCGGCGGCGTCGGCCGGGGGCGCGGGACCGACGGTGATCGCCATGGCAGCCGATGGTGGCACACCCCCGGTGCGCCTGCCGGTCCGGGCGCCCGCGCGGCGCTACGCTGCGCCGCAGTTGACCAGAAAGGGGGTCGAAGACGATGACACGTCTGCACCGGATTGCACTGACCGCCGCTCTGCTCGCGGCCCCGGCCGCCGTCCTGCTGGGCCCGCTCGGCCCGGTCCCGCCGGTCCGCGCCGCCCAGACCTGTCCGCCCGGCCAGGTCGAGGACGTCCAGACCCCGGGCTTCCAGTGCGTGGACGCCTGCCCGCCGGGGACACTGCTCGACGCGGTGACCGGTTCCTGCATCGTGGCCCGCGGAGTGGCCCCGCCCGCGATACCCTGATCTGTCGGTCCCCGGCCGTCCCGCGGCCTGCGGTTTACCCGCCGGTTACCCCCTGCACCCCGGGATTTCATAGACTTCGCAGCATGGCAGCACTACACCGCTCCCAGGAGCGACTCGACCTCACCAGGATCGAGAGCCGGCCCGATTCGGTGCCCCGAATGTTCCGCGACCGCGTCGCGGCCACCCCCGACTCCGAGGCGTTCCGCTACCCGGACGGCAGCGGCGGCTGGGCCAGCGTGACCTGGCGCCAGGTCGGCGACCGGGTGGAACTGATCGCCGCCGGCCTGATCGCCCTGGGCATCAACCCCGAGGAGCGGGTGGCGCTGGCCTCGGGCACCCGCTACGAGTGGGTGCTCGTCGACTTCGGCATCCTGGCCGCCGGGGCGGCCACCACCACGGTCTACCCGACCACCAACGCCGCCGACGTGGCGTTCATCGTGTCCAACTCCGGCAGCCGGATCGTCGTCGCCGAGGACGCCGTCCAGGTCGAGAAGCTCCAGTCCCGCCGTTCGGAGATTCCCGCGGTGGAGAAGGTCGTGGTGATCGACGGCGTCGGTGACGGCGACTGGGTGATCACCCTCGACGACCTCCAGCAGCTGGGCAAGCAGTTGCTCGCCGACTCCCCGGGCGCGGTCGACGCCCGCATCGACGCGATCCGCCCCGACCAGTTGGCGACGCTCATCTACACCTCCGGCACCACCGGCAAGCCCAAGGGCGTGCGGTTGACGCAGTCGTCGTGGACCTACACCGCCGCCGCACTCGACGCGCTCGGGGTGCTCTCGGAGCAGGACCTCAACTACTTATGGCTGCCGCTGTCGCACTCGTTCGGCAAGGTGATGCTCGCGCTGCCGCTGGCGATCGGGTTTCCGACGGTCATCGACGGCCGGGTGGACAAGATCGTGGAGAACCTGCCGGTGATCCGGCCGACCATCATGGGCGCGGTCCCGCGCATCTTCGAGAAGGTCCACGGCCGGGTCAACGAGATGGTCGCCAAGGAGGGCGGGGCCAAGAAGGCCCTGTTCGACTGGGCGATCGGCGTCGGCCAGCAGGTATCCCGGCTCAAGCAGACCGGTCAGCGGATCCCGGCGCTGCTGGCGGTGCAGCACAAGATCGCCGACCGGCTGGTGTTCTCCACCATCAGGGAGCGCTTCGGCGGGCGGATCAGGTTCTTCATCTCCGGTTCCGCCGCGCTCGACCGAGAGATCGCGCAGTGGTTCGACGCCGTCGGCGTGGTGGTTCTGGAAGGCTACGGCCTGACCGAGACATCGGCGGCCTCGGTGCTCAACCGGCCGCAGGCCTACCGGTTCGGCACCGTCGGATGGACTTTCCCGCTCACCGAGGTCAAGATCGCCGACGACGGCGAGATTCTGCTGCGCGGGCCCGGCGTCATGCACGGTTATCACGACCTGCCCGAGGCGACGGCCGAGGCGATCGAACCCGACGGGTGGTTCCACACCGGCGACATCGGCGAACTCGACGCCGAGGGCTTCCTGCGGATCACCGACCGCAAGAAGGACATGTTCAAGACCTCCCAGGGCAAGTACGTGGCGCCCTCGGCTATCTCGGCGCACTTCAAGGCCATCTGCCCCTACGCCAGCGAGATCATCGTCTACGGCGAGGGCAGGCCCTACTGCGTTGCGCTGGTCGGCCTGGAGGCTGAGGCGATCCGGGAGTGGGCCGACGCCAACGGCATGGCGGGCAAGTCTTTCGGCGAGATCGCCCGCGACCCCATGACCCGAGAGATGATCGGCGGCTACGTCGAGCAACTCAACAAGGACCTCAACCGCTGGGAGCAGGTCAAGCGGTTCACGATCATCGACCGCGAACTCACCGTCGAGGCCGGTGACCTCACGCCCAGCCTCAAGCTCAAGCGCAAGTCCGTGGTGGACAGCTTCCACGACAACATCGACGCTCTCTACGGGTGAAGCCCGCCGGTTAACGACCGCCCCGGCTGAAGCGATACACCGGCCGGGGACGACTCCGGGAGGTGGTATGGCGCCCTCACGCCCGGTCGGCGGTATTGCCCTGGCGGCGGCCCTCCTGGGCGCGCCGGTGGCTTTCGGCGCACCCCTGGTCCATGGGCAGAACGCCGCGCCCCGGCTCGGTGCTGCCTGCTCCGCCGACCTGGCCGAGGTGATGACGCTGCTGCCCGACGAGCAGACCTACGCCATCTGCCGGGATGCCCCCGGCGGCGGGCCGGCCTGGTCGGAGGTGCGGGTGCCGTTCGAGCCGCACGAGAGCTGGCTGAGCTACGGCCCGGGGATCATCCTGCACGGACAGGGCATGCGCAATCCGAACGTCACGGAGGGTCAGTGGACGGCGACTGCGCGGGATCCGGCGAGCGCGTGCCGAGCCGAGCAGCAGACCGTCGTGGGCGCCGGGGAGCTTTCGGATCCGGAGGTCGCCGAAGGCGAGCCCGGCGGGGAACTGGCGGTGCGGTTCCGGCCCGCGCTGTTCTACCTCACGCTCAGCGGCGACTGCCTGTGGGTCAAGCGGTAGGACGTCTCGCTACTGCGGGTGGTCCGCCAGGTACGCGGCGACCGGGATCCGCGCGACAGCGCTGTATCCGGTCGGCAGCAGCACGTCGCCGGCGGTTGTGAAGTAATAGACCTGCCAGCGGTGGTAGTGCCCGAAGGTCGCGGGTTCGGCTGCCATCACCGCCGCGAAGTCGTTGACGGCGCGGACGTAGGTGTTGGCGTTGTTGTACCGGAAGATCGCCTGATCCCGGTTTCCGGCGAACCCGCTGGCTGCCAGGTAGCGGCCCGCGGCCATGATCGCGTCGCGCGGTGAGGTCACGTCGCCCTGCCCGTAGGCCGCCCAGGTGGCCGGCATGAACTGCATCGGGCCCTGGGCGCCGGCGGTGCTGACCCCGGCGATGCGGCCGAAGACGGTCTCGATGAGGTTGATCGCCGCCAGGTAGTTCCACGGCACGCCGGTCGCCGCCTCGGCCTGGCGGTAGTAGCCGAGCAGTTCTCCGGCCGGCGCCGGTGCCGTGATGCGCCATGCCGGCAGGGTGTCGCGGACCTCCGCCAGGTTGTTGAGGTTGCGCCGGGCGTTGACGTTGCGGTCGTAGACGAACGCCAGCGACTCGGGGATCAGCGGTCGCACGACGGAGTCCCAGGACGGGTTGCGGCCGATCGCCCGGTAGGCGGCCTGCTGGCGGTGGGCGGCGGCCAGCAGGGCGGGTTCGGGCGTGGCCGGGTCACGCAGCGCCAGTTCGTCGGCCACCAGGTCGGCGGCCACCTGCGCGGGGTCGGCCGCCAG
>CAYXOM010000069.1:0-14048 GCA_964466565.1 uncultured Mycobacterium sp. | reverse complement strand
AGGCTGTGACGGGCCACCCGTCCGGTTCTACTGGGCCCCGTGCTGCCGGAGACCGTTCTTCCGGAGGCTCCCCGGTGATGGCCGGATCGTCGCCGCTGGGCCGAGTCTAGCGGTTCCGCCACCGGCGTACGACGCCGTCCGCGCCGGTCCCGTAGGTACTTGCCGCAGGTCAGTAGCATTGCCCGGGTGGGTCAGCACCGACTGCCAACGGAAGCGGCAGAACCGACGGACCGGGCCGCCGAGGAGCGCAGCTTCTTCGGAAGGGTCGGGCGTGTCGTGGTCGGGCGGCCCCTGCTGGTGATCGCGGTCTGGATCGTCCTGGCCGTGAGCCTGACCCAGGCATTCCCGTCGCTGGCGATCCTGGCCCAGAAGGCGCCTGCGACGCTGCTTCCCCCCGACGCCCCGTCGGTGGTGACCACTCAGGAGATGATGACGGCCTTCCAGGAGGCCAGTTCGGAAAACATCCTGATGGTGGTGCTGGTCAACGAGAACGGCCTGACCGCCGCCGACGAGGCGGTCTACGGCGACCTGGTGGACACCCTGCGCGCCCAGACCGACGACGTGGCTGCCCTGCAGGACTTCATCTCCACTCCCCCGTTGGAGGAGATCCTCGTCAGCGACGACGGCAAGGCGTGGCTGCTGCCGGTGAACATTGTCGGCGAGATCGCGACGCCGCAGGCGATCGCCGCCACCAAGAACGTGATCGAGACCGTCCAGCGCTCCGTGGCGGGCACGACGGTGACCGCCTACACCACCGGACCGGCAGGCACCTTCGACGACATCAACGACATCGGCGAAAAAGACCGGATCACCATCGAGGTGGTCACCGTCGTCGTGCTGCTGATCATCCTGCTGGTGGTCTACCGCAATCCGCTGACCATGATGCTGCCGCTGATCACCGTGGGGGTGGCCCTGCTGGCCGCTCAGGGCGTGGTGGCCGGAATGGGAACGCTGGGCCTGAGCGTGTCCAACCAGACGATCGTGCTGATGACGGCGATGATCTTCGGTGCAGGAGTCGACTACTCCGTCTTCCTGATCGCCCGTTACCACGACTTCCTGCGCCTCGGCCAGGATCCCGACACGGCGGTGCGCAGGTCGCTGGTCTCGGTGGGAAAGGTGATCTTCGCCTCGGCCTTCACCGTCGCGGTGACGTTCATGGGTATGGTCTTCACCAAACTGACGGTGTTCTACACCGTGGGGGCCGCCCTGTCGGCGACGATCCTCGTCGGCTGCTTCGCCTCGGTGACGTTCCTGCCCGCCCTGCTGGTGCTGGCCGGACGACGCGGATGGGCGACACCACGCAGGGACCTGACGACACAGTTCTGGCGGCGATCAGGGATCCGGCTGGTGCGCCGTCCGGCGCTGAATCTGCTTGCCAGCGTCCTCGTGCTCGCTGCGCTCGCCGGCGTCGCCGCCCTCGCCCAGTACAACTACGACGACCGCAAGGCCCTGCCCGCCGCCAGCGAGAGCATCCGGGGATATGACGCGATCGGCCGGCACTTTTCCATCAATGCCAGCCTCCCGCAGTACATCCTCATCACCTCACCGCGGGATCTCCGCACGCCGGAGGCGCTGGCCGACATGGAGGAGATGGCACGCCGGGTCAGCCAGGTGGCCGACGTCGACATCGTCCGCGGCATCACCCGGCCGACCGGCGAGCGCCTCGAGCAGGCCGAGTTGTCCTTCCAGGCCGGAGAGGTGGGAACTCCGCTGGGGCAGGCCGCGAACACGATCAGCGACAACACCGGCAACCTCAATATGCTGGCCGGCGGCGCCGACCAGGTCGCCGACGTGCTCGGCACCATCCGGAACCAGCTGCCGCAGACCTTGGACACCGTGAGCTATCTGGTGCAGTCGCTGGCCTTCCTGCAGAACCAGTACGGCACCGGCCCGGCCCTGCCTGGCTTCGACATCGGCGGCAACCCGCTGAGCAGCATTCACGGACTCGGCGGCAGCATGGGAGTCAACAGCGGTGACGCCGCGGCCGCCTACGACGAATCCATCGCGCCTGTTCTCAAATCCCTCGAGGGCAATCCGGTCTGCGACTCCGACCCCGACTGCGTCGCCGCCCGGGCCCGCCTGCAGCAGCTGGCCGAGGCGCGCGAGAACGGAACCCTGGACCAGATCTCCGATCTGTGTCAGGCGCTGACCGAGGCCCCGATCGATCCCACCGCGCTGCCGGCCGAGGAACCGCGCATGCCCCCGCCCCTTCCCGGCAAGGAGAGACCCGAAACCGGTGCCCTCCTCCCAGGTCTTCCGACGGCCGAGCCACAACCTCCGGGTGTCGGAAACGCGTTGGAGTCGATCGGGGAGAGTCTTCGGGCGTCGGGGATCACCGACGCCGCTGATCTGCAGAACCAGCTGACTCAGCTTCAGCAGGGCATCACGCTCCTGGCGGAGGCCAGTCGCCAGGTCTCCGACGGCGTCGCCCTGCTGGTCGACCAGACCAAGAACCTAGGGGCGGGTCTGGATCAGGCGTCGGCGTTCCTGCTGTCGATGAAGAACAACGCCACGACTCCCTCGATGGCCGGCTTCTACATACCGGCCGAAATCATCACCGGGGCCGAGTTCCAGAAGGCCGCCTCCATCTTCTTCTCGCCCGACGGTCGCAGCGCCCGGTATCTGGTCCAGACCAAGCTGGACCCGTTCACCACCGCCGCGATGGATCAGGTCAACGCTGTCACGGCGGCCGCGCGTAGCGCCCAGCCGAACACCACGCTCGCGGATGCCGCGATCTCCATGACCGGTTTCACGGTCACCCTGCGCGACACCCGCGACTACTACTATCGGGACCTCGCCCGGATCGTCATCACCACAATTGTCGTCGTGCTCGGCATCCTCGTCCTCCTGCTCCGGGCGCTGGTCGCCCCGGTCTACCTGGTGGCCTCGGTCGTCCTGTCCTATCTCTCGTCGCTGGGTCTGGCTGTGCTGTTCTTCCAGTTCATCCTCGGCCAGGAGATCCACTGGAGTGTTCCCGGACTGACATTCATCATCTCGGTGGCGATGGGCGCCGACTACAGCATGCTGCTGATCTCCCGAATAAGGGACGAGTCACCCCGCGGAATCCGGTCCGGTGTGATCCGCACGGTGACCCAGACCGGCGGGGTGATCACCGTGGCCGGGCTGATCTTCTCCGCGTCGATGATCGGCCTGCAGTTCTCCAGCATCGCCACGCTGGTACAGATCGGGTTCATCATCTCCATCGGAATCCTGCTCGACACGTTCGTGGTCCGCACCCTCACCGTGCCCGCCCTCGCGGTCCTCGTCGGCAAAGCGAACTGGTGGCCGTCGAAGTGGCAGCCGCCACCGCCCAAACAGGCAGCCCGGGTTCAGGTTGCCGAACCGGTCTTGATCGGTACCCAGTGAGATTCGCCATCGCGGTTCACGGCACCCGCGGCGACATCGAGCCGGCGACCGCGGTCGGCAGGGAACTGATCCGGCGCGGCCACGTCGTCACCATGGCGGTTCCTCCCAACCTGGTGTCTTTCACCGAGGCGGCGGGAATCCCCGGGGCCGTGGCCTACGGGCCCGACTCCCAGCAGCAACTCGAAGCCGAGATCTTCAAGAAGTGGTATCAGGTCCGAAATCCGCTGACCATCCTGCGACAGGCACGCGAATACGTCGTCGACGGATGGGCGGACATGAGCACCACCCTTGCCGAACTGGCGTCGGACGCCGACCTGGTGCTCACCGGAACGACGTACCAGGAGGTGGCGGCCAACGTCGCGGAGGCCGCGGCGGTTCCGATGGCGGCGTTGCACTACTTCCCGGCCCGCCCCAGCACTCACGGCCTTCCGTTCGCCTTGCCGTTCGAGCTCCCGGGCAAGCTCGCCTACCCGGTGTTCGCGGCGGCCGAGTGGGGCCATTGGCGACTGCTCAAACCTGCCGAAGACGAGCAGCGCCGCGGGCTCGGTCTGCCCGCGGCCCATGTCCGCGCCTCGCGCCGCATCGTCGACAGTGGAGCGCTGGAGATCCAGGCCTACGACAAGGTCTTCTTCCCGGGACTTCAGGAGGAGTGGGGTTCCGAGCGGCCGCTGGTCGGCTCGATCACCCTCCAGATGCCGACCTCGGCCGACGCTGACGTCATGTCCTGGATAGACGCCGGCACCCCACCGGTCTACTTCGGTTTCGGCAGCATGCCCGTCAGCAATCCTGCTGAGGCGCTGGCGATGATCGAACGGGTCAGCCGCCGGCTGGGCCAGCGGGCGCTCGTCTGTTCTGGCGTGCTGGCCGTCGACGCCGACGGCCCGGGCTCACCGGAGATGCTGGTCGTGCGGTCGGTCAACCACGCCGAGGTTTTCCCCCGCTGCCGGGCCATCGTCCACCACGGCGGGTCCGGAACCACCGCCGCCAGCGTTCGTTCCGGTGCGCCCACCCTCATCCTGTGGGTGGGCGCCGACCAGCCGGTCTGGGCGGGCCGAGTCAAGCGACTCGGGGTGGGAACGGCACGACGGTTCTCCGCCTCGACCGAGGAGACGATGCTCGGGGACCTGCGCACGACCCTCGGGCCTGATTGCTCCACCCGGGCCCGAGAGGTCGCGGCCGAGATGACGCCGCCGGATCGGAGTCTGGCCACCACCGCTGATCTACTGGAACACGCGGCCGGACGGGGCAATAATCGCCCTTCGGCTCGCCGGTAGAGTCTGCGGCCGTGTGGACGACAGTGCTCCTGCTGGCCGTCGCGCTCAACCTGGAACCGACGCGCATTGGACTCGTGCCTCTGCTGCTGGCGCGGCCGCAACCGCTGCGGCAGCTGACCGCTTTCTTGTTGGGCAGCCTCACAGTGAGTTTCGGATTCGGCTTCCTCGTGCTGTTCGTCCTGGATCGCAGTCCGCTCGCAACCAGCAGCGCCACCGGCGGCAAAGCCCAGATCATCATCGGCCTCCTGGCGCTCCTCTTCGCGGGCGTCCTCGCAGTCCGCTGGCACAGCCGCCGCCGGAAGTCGGTGACCTATGCCGCCACCGCGAACCGGGGGTCGCCCGGCCCCGAGGGCCGTGCCGACCGGTTCACCCGGGCGGTTCGCTCAGTCCTGCACCGGGGGCGTTCACCCTGGTTCGCCGGACTCGTCGGAGCAGGTGTCGGCCTGCCGTCGGTGGACTACCTCGCGATGCTCGTCGTCATCACCACGTCGAGGACGTCCAGGGTCGAGCAGAGCGCCGCGCTGATCACCTTCGGCCTACTCGGGAGCCTCGTGGTGATACTCCCCCTGATCGGGCTCCTGACCGCTCCGGAAAAAACCGGTGTACTCGTCGACCGCTTCGCCGAGTGGACGCGGACGCGCAGTCAGATCGAGTACGCCGGTCTGCTCGCCCTGATCGGTGTCATCCTCATCGGGCTGGGCTACAGCAACCTGTGAGGACTCACTCCACCGTCCCGCTCAGGCCGAACTCCGCCAGGGTTTCGGCCGCCAGTCCGCCCAACCGGGCCTTGGAGTTCTCGGCGCCCAACTGGTAGGCCTCCACCGAGATCGAGATCCGCCCGTTGACCCGGCCGGACACGACGACCAACTGCCCGTGGGAACGGCGCAGCTCCGCCTCGGTGACATTGGCGTCCAGCGCCCGCAGGAACACGTACTCGGCGTCGGTTCCGTCGACGCGAGCCAGGTCGGGCGGCAGGTCGCCAAGATTCGAGCACGACACGGGCAGGTCGTCGGAGTAGGAGAACATCAGTTCCGCCACGCCCTTGACCGCCCCGGTGGGCAGCCAAGGGATCAAGGCGAGCACTTCCATGGTCGGGTCCGGTTCCCTCTTGGCCTTCTCCCGGGCCTCGCGGACCGCGGTTCGCGCACCCGTCAGGTCGGTGGTCACCGCCGCGGGGTCGACGGGTGCGCTGGCGAAGGCCATCGCCAGCGCCCGGTCGTCGTCGAGGCTCTCGCGCAGATTGATCGCGATCATCAGGGTAACCGCGCCGTCGGAGGCCCGCCGGCGGCCGAGTCGCTCACCGAGTTTCGCGGCGAACCCGGCCAACAGCGAATAGGTGTTGCCGCCCAGCGCCGCCGCGCGGGCATCCCACTGTGCGGTGTCGACGAAGATCACCACCGAGGGCACCACCACATGCGGTCCGGTGGCGGCATCGTCGCGAGCGGCCCGCGCCGTCACCAGGTCGCCGCGCTTGTCCCGCAGCATCCACGCCGCCTTCGCCGCGGTGCGAACCGTCAGCGGGAGGTCCGCCAAGGCCCGGCGCAGATCTTCGGAGAGGGCTCGCAGCCGCGGCCGGGCGCCGGGGCGGTCGTATCCCGGGTTGCGGATGTTTCCGGTGATCGCCTCGAACACCGCCATCAGACCGCCGACGCCGTCGCCGATCACGTGGGAACCGACGACGCTGACCGCGGTCGCCCCCCCTGCCAGTTGCTGAACCGCCAGATAGAAGGCCGGACCGCGCTCGGGGTCGATGGGCAGTTCGCCCAATTCGTCAGCCCACGCGATCACCTCGTCGCGCGACCGGATCCCCTCGCCGTACCGGATCGGGGTCGGCGGCCCGTCCGGCTTCACCCATCGGGGCCGGCCGAAGGGCAGCGGGGACCGCTCGATGAGACGGCTGGCCAGGGAGGCGGTCAGGTTGTGGTGGAACCGCTCGAGCCCCTCCCGACTTACCGGATGCTCGTAAACCCAGACGAACTGGATGAGCTGGTTGCGACCGGTGGCGCGCAGGAGTTCCAGCGCGGCGTGGTCGAGGAACTCCAACCGGTGCTCACCCGCGGCACTCGCAGCGGCGCGGACCGGACCGGTCTTCGACCTCGTCGACCTCGTGTCGGCCGTCACCGCGGCACCGCCGTCACAGGATCCGCCCGGTGAGGCCGAACTCGCCGAGTGTGGAGGTGACGACGGCGCGCAGTTCGTCGGCGGCGTTGGTCGCACCCGGCTGGTAGCTGATCACCGTCAGCACCATCTCATCGCCGATGCGCCCGGCGGCGACCGTCAGCAGACCGCCCCGGCGTTCGAGGGCGTCGCGGGACACCTTGCGGTCCACCCCGCGGAAGATCCCGATCGCGGCGGGCGTGCCGTCGACCCGGAGGATGTCGGCCGGCAGGTCTCCGAGGTTGGAGCAGGTCACCGGGAGGTCAGTGGAGAACCCGAAGGCGGCGTCGGCGACCCGGGCGATGCCGCGTTTGGGCACGAACGGGATCAGCGGCAAAAGATCGCGGACCTCGTCGGGCTGCTCGCGCGTCTGACGAAGGCCCTCGCGGACGGCGCTCCGGGCTGCGGTCAGGTCATCGGTCACCTGGCCCGGAGCGATCTCGACGTGAGCGATCGAGACCACGTTTCCGCCGGTGTTGTCCAGATCCTTGCGCTCATTGACCGGGATCATCACCGTGACCAGGCCATCGGAGGAGCGGATTCGATTCAGATTCTCCGCCAGTTTTGCGGCGAATCCGATCGCCAGCGAAAAACTGTTTCCGCCAAGGGATTCCGCGCGCTGCTGCCAGGCACTGATCTCGACCAGCGCGGAACTGCACGGAACGTGGGCGGTCCGGGGTCCCTCCCCGGCGGGCAGGACGGGAGCCTGCGGACGGGCGAGTTCGCGCCGTCGGGAGACACCGATGCGCCCCGCGTGCCGCAGCGCTCGAAGCGTGTCGGGCAGGTCACTGGCGAATTGACCGAGGTCTTGGGCGATCGCGCGGGCCGTCGGCCGCGCTCCCGGCGGCGGGTATCCCAGGGCGCGTTCGGAGCCGTAGATAGCCTCCAGGAGCGCCAGGACGCAGCCCGTTCCGTCGGCGATGCAGTGCGACACCACCAGACCGACGACCGTGGAGCCGTCGGTGAATGGCTGGACGCCCAACCGCCAGGCCGGCCCCCATTGGGGGTCCAGCGGGAGATCCACCTGTTCGTCGGCCCACTCGAACAGTTCCGACCGGGGCCGTGGGAGATCGCCGACGTGGAAGTTGTCCTCGAGTACCGGACCGGCGACCCAGCGCAGCCTGCCGAAGGGAAGCGGGGACGGCTCGACCCGGCGGCCCAGCAGTCCCCGGTGCAGGCGGCGGTGGAAGCTGCGCAGTCCCGCCAGGTCCACGGGCTCCTCGTAAATCCAGAGCGCCTGCATGACCGCGGCCTGGCCGGCGCCGCGGAGGGCCAGAAACAGTGCCTGGTCGGGGTAGGGCACCACCGCGTCCGGGGTGGACTCGCGCCCGGCTGTCGCGTTGCCGACCACGGTGGTCATACCGTGGCTCGCGGAATCCGCGGCGAGGACAGCGAATCGGCTCTTCCGTCCGCGACGCGCAGATACGCCATCTTCATCGCTCCCAGATAATGGGCGACCGACTCCCGGGCCTGCTCGTTGTCCGGGAAGGCCACCGTGATGGTGGTGCCGGTCTCGTTGCGGTTCACCCACATTCCGATCTGGTTCGCCGCCCCGAGGTCAGTGTAGAGCGTGCCGCCCTGGGCCTGCCATTGTCCCATCACGACCGGATCCAGCGGCGGAAGGCCGGTGTCGAGGTAGGACAGCATCGGAACGCCCGGCTCGGGCTTACGGATCTGCGGCAGCGCTTCGGCGAGCTCGAAGACCTTCTCGACCGGGACGTTGGCCAGGTGCAGGCGATCGTCGAACGCCGCCTGGCCGGCCCGGGCCAACTCGGCGAACGACAGCCCGCAGACCGCGATCTCGATCGGCACGATCCCGGTGAACCAGCCCGTTGTCGCGAACTCCGACGGGCTGTCGCGGGTGGTGGTCGGGGTAATGACCCGGTAGACCTCGATGCCGGTGAGTTCGCGTTCGGCGATCGCCGCGCAGGCGAACACGCCCCCGAGAAAACGCGCACCCGCCGCAACGCATACCGACTCGAATCGGTCGCTCTGCCCAGCGTCCATCAGGCGCATCGTGATCAGGTCGCCGGTGCACGCGATCCCCGGGTCGCCCAGGGGCAGGGGGAACTTCGGCAGGGTGCCGCCGCTGCGTTCCAGATAGCCGGTCCACTCCGCGACCTCCGGCGAGTCCAGGGTCAGCGCCCCGGTGTACTCCCGCTGGCGTCGGCAGTAGTCCAGGTACCGGCCGGGTTCGGGCAGCCGGATCGGAGGTCCGCCCTCGACCAGGCTGGTGTAGTTCCGGTACATCTCGACGAACAGGGCGACCATGAACATGGCGTCGGCGTGCACGTGGTCGATGCAGGCATAGAAGGTGAAGTGGTCCGGG
Source organism: uncultured Mycobacterium sp. (assembly GCA_964466565.1). Classification (GTDB taxonomy): domain Bacteria; phylum Actinomycetota; class Actinomycetes; order Mycobacteriales; family Mycobacteriaceae; genus Mycobacterium. The sequence continues at coordinate 4,922 of CAYXOM010000069.1, read as the reverse complement.
CGCTGGATGACGCCGAACCGGAAGCAGTCCCACTGCAGCGGGCTGGGAGTGCCCAGGATGTGCTCGCGCCACTGCGCGGCGTTCATCTCGCCGTGGCGGGTCGCGACGACGGCGATATCGGCGGGGTCGGCCACGGTGTGCCGGATGACGGCGTCGTCCTCGCCGAACTCGAACCAGCTGTGATACGTGTCGTGGCGGCGCAGGTAGGCGTTGATCACGTAGGTCATCGCCCGCACGTCGCACCGGCCGGGCATCCGCCAGGCCGGGATCAGCAACCGGGCCATCTCCAGCCCGTTGGCCGAGTGCTGGCGGTAGGTCCGGATGTGCTGTTCCTGCTGGTAACTGGGCGGAACAGCACTGAGGGGTGCGCCCGCCACCGTCTCCAGGCACGCCGGTGACGGGCTCCAGGTGATCACCGAACCCGGCGTGTCCGCCCAGTCATGGATCGCCGTCAGCGCAACCACGGATTCTTCCCCTCGGCCCGGCTCTCGACGGCGTCAGCGCGCCGGCGCGCCGACACCGGCCAGAGTCTCGCACAACCCGTCGGCCAGCGCCCGCACCGTGGTGATGTCCATCGACCGGACCCGGATTCCGGTCTCGGTCTCGATCCGGGTGCGCAGCTCCAGGTTGCCCAGCGAGTCCAGCCCGTACTCGGAGATCTGGCGGTCGGGGTCCACCGAACGGCGCAGGATCAGGCTGAGCTGTTCGGCCACCATGCGGCGCACCGCCCCCGGCCATTCCTCGCGGTCGAGCGACTGCAATTCGGTCCGGAAACCGCTGGTGTCGGCCGGGCGTTCGGCGCTGCCGGCGAACGCGCCGGCGAACGGACTGCGCTGCGCCAGGTCGTTCAGCCAGGGCGTGCCGATCACCGGCACGTAACCGGTGAACGCCCGGTGATACCGCAGCAGGGTCTCGAAGGCGTGCGCGCCCTCGTCGGGACGGATCATCGTCGTCTCGCCGGTGGCGGCCAGGTGCCGGCCCGCGCCGATCTCGTCCCAGGCCGCCCAGGCCACCGCACTGCCCGGCAGTCCCTGTGCCCGGCGCCAGTGGGTGAAGGCGTCCAGCCAGCTGTTCGCCGCGGCATAGGCGCCCTGTCCGGGTGAGCCCAGCAGCGCCGCCGCCGAGGAGAACGAGCAGAACCAGTCCAGCGGCTGGGTGGTGGTCGCCCGATGCAGGTGCCAGGCGCCGAATACCTTCGGCGCCCAGTCCCGGTCCACGAGGTCGTCGGTGATGTTGGCCAGGATCGCGTCCTCGACCACCGCGGCGGCGTGCAGTACCCCGCGCACCGGCAACCCGGTTGCGTTGGCCTCGGCCACCAGCCGGTCCACGGTGTCCGGCCGGGCGACGTCGCCGGTGACGACCTCGACCTCGGTTCCCGCGGAACGCATGAGGGCGATCTTCTCCAGGGCCTCCGGGGTGGGCGCCGAGCGGGAGTTGAGCACGATGCGACCCGCCCCGCCGGCCGCCATCGACGCTGCCAGGAACAGTCCCAGGCCGCCCAGACCGCCGGTGACGACGTAGGCGCCATCGGCGCGGAACGCCCGCACCTGCCCGGGGGGCACCACCACCGTGCTGTGGCCCGTCCGCGGGATCGACAGGATCAGCTTCCCGGTGTGCTCGGCCGCGCCCATCACGCGGATCGCGGTGGCGGCCTCGGCCAGCGGGTAGTGGGTGGTCTCCGGTTGCGGCAGCACACCCTCGGCGGTCAGCCGGTAGACGGTGTCGAGCAGTTCGCGGATCTGCGCGGGGTGGGTCGAGCACATCAGCGCCAGGTCCACCCCGTAGAAGGACAGGTTGCGGCGGAACGGGAACAGGCCCATCCGGGTGTCGCCGTAGATGTCCTTCTTGCCGATCTCGACGAACCGGCCGCCGAAGGCGAGCAGTTCCACCCCGGCCCGCTGTGCGGCCCCGGTCAGGGAGTTCAGCACGACATCCACGCCGTAGCCGTCGGTGTCGGTGCGGATCTGTTCGGCGAAGTCGATGCTACGGGAGTCGTAGACATGGTTGATTCCCATGCGGCGCAGCATCTCCCGCCGCTCAGAGGTTCCGGCGGTGGCGTAGATCTCCGCCCCGGCCAACCGGGCGATTGCGATAGCGGCCTGACCCACGCCTCCGGTGGCCGAGTGGATCAGCACCTTCTCGCCCGCCGCGATCCGGGCCAGGTTTCGCAGGCCGTACCAGGCGGTGGCGGCGGCGGTGGACACTGCCGCGGCCTGGTCGTCGCGCAAGCCGGCCGGCAGGGTCACCGCGACGTCGGCGTCACAGGTCAGGAAAGTGCCCCAGCACCCGTTCGGCGACATCCCTCCCACGTGGTCGCCGACCCGGTGGGAGGTCACCCCTGCTCCGACCGCGGTCACCACGCCGGCGAAGTCGATACCCAGCTGCGGAGTGCCGGTATAGCTGGGGTAGCGGCCCATCGCGACGAGGACGTCGGCGAAGTTCAGGCTCGAGGCGGTGACGGCGACCTCGATCTGCCCCGCTCCCGGCGCCACCCGCTCGAAGGCCGCCAGCTCGAGGGTCTGCAGGTCGCCGGGGGTGCGAATCTCCAGCCGCATGCCCTCGCGCTCGTGGTCGACCACCGTGGTGTGTCGTTCCTCGGGCCGCAGCGGGCCGGGGTACAGGTGGGCGGAATACCAGCGCGAGTCCCGGAAGGCGGTCTCGTCCTCGTCCAAGCCCAGCAGCAGCTGGCGGGCGACCAGGGCGCCGTTGGTGGCCTCGTCGACGTCGATCTGGGTCGGGCGCAGCCGCGGGTGCTCCGCGCCGATTACCCGAATCAGGCCGCGCAGGCCGGCCTGCTCGAGGTTGGGCCGTTCCCCGTCCAGCACCGCCTGCGCGCCGCGGGTCACCATGTGCAGGCGCGGCGGTTCGCCGGGTGCCTCGGGAAGGTCGCGCACGATGCGCACCAGGTGGCGGACGTGCTCGGCCCCGCGTGTGGCCAGCTGCTCCGGGGGGCACCCGTTGCGCGGGGCCGCCACCACCACCATGTTGGCGAACCTGCCCTCACCGAAGTAGGCCGTCAGCCGTTCGGCGTTGGCGGCATGGTCGGCCTGCTGCGGCCAGGACATCGTCGTGACGTCGGCGTCGGCGAGTTTGAGCGAGTCGGTCAATGCGGAGGCCAGCAGGTCGGTGGAGTCGGAGGTGTTGATCAGCAGCCAGCGCCCCGGTCTGACATGCGCGGGCAGCTCGGGCAGTTCCCGGTTGCGCCACTCGACGGCCAGCAGCCGCTCGCTGAGCAGTCGCTCGCCCTCGGCGACGCCACTGCCCATCGACAGACCCTCGACGGCCAGCACCACCGCCCCGTCCTCGTCGATCAGCTCGAGGTCGGCCTGGACTCCGGACCCGTCGAGCGAGACGATCCGGGTCAGGCAGTAGCGCGCGGTGTTGGCTGCGCCGTGAGCCCGCAGCCGGCGCACGCCGAGCGGCAGCAGCAGACCACCGGTTCCGGTGTTGCGGACCCCGGGGTGCGCGGCCACCGACTGGAAGCACGCGTCGAGCAGCGCGGGATGCACGCCATAGGCGCTGTGCTTCCCGCGGACGGCCGACGGCAGGGAGATCTCGGCCAGCAGTGTGTCGGCGGGGCCGTCGGCGGCGCGCACCGCGTTCAATGCCGTGAACGCCGGACCGAACTGCACGCCCCGGGTGTCGAACCAGTCGCGAACGTCGCCGCCGTCAGCCTCAAGCGGATGTGCGGCGCGCAGGGCCGCCAGATCGTGGGATCCGGGTACGCGGTCGGTCCCGATCTCCTGTAGGACGGCACTGGCCCGGCGCTCGCGCTCGCCGTCCCGGTCGGTCTCGACGAGGAAGTCCAGGGTGCCGGGTACCCGCTCGGCGGCCTCGGCGCTGACCGGGGTCTGCTCCTCGAGCAGCAGCATCCGCTCGAAACGGACATCGCGCACCTCTGCGGCGTCGCCGAGCGCGGCCCGCGCCGCGGCCAGGGCCATCTCGCAGAAGGCGGCGCCCGGCATCGCCGGGACGTTGTTGACCTGGTGGTCGACCAGCCACGGCAGGACGCTGGTGCCGACATCGGCCTGCCAAACATGCCGCCGGGGCTCCTCGAGCAGGCGCACGTGGGCTCCTAGCAGCGGGTGGGCGGCCATCACGTGATCGCCGGGCGACTGGCCAGCGGAGTGCCGCTGCAACATCAGCGGCCGGTGGGTCCAGGTGGGCAGCGGGGCGTCGACCAGCCGGCCCCTCGCCACCATGGGCCCGAAGTCGACGGACGCACCCGCGGCGTACAGGTCGGCGACCAGTTCCCACAGACCGTGGGCCGCCTCCTGGCCGCGGCGCAGGCCGGCCACGGCGGCGACCGGGACGTCCAGCGCGGTGGCGTTCTGCTCGACCGCGCGCACCAGCAGGGGGTGCGGCGCGATCTCGGCGAACACCCGGAACCCGTCTTCCATCGCGGCCTGGACCGCCGCGGAGAAACGCACGGTGTGGCGCAGATTGTCCAGCCAGTAGTCGGCATCGCAGTGCGGTTGTTCGCGAGGGTCGAACAGGGTGGCCGAGTAGTACGGCACCGCCGGGCTGAGCGGGGTGATGCCGGCCAGCGCCGCGGCCAGGTCGTCGAGCACCGGTTCGACGTGCGGGGAGTGCGACGCGACGTCCACCGCGACCTCGCGGGCCATCACGTCGCGCTGTTCCCAGTCGGCGACCAGGTCGCGCACCGTCGCCGGGTTGCCCCCGATCACGGTCGAGTGCGGCGAGGCAACCACCGAGACCACCACGTCCTCGATGCCCCGGCTCTCCAGTTCCGCGCGGACCTGCTGGGCGGGCAGTTCGACGGCGGCCATCGCTCCGCCGCCGGCCAGCCGCGTGCACAGCAGCGAGCGCTGGCAGATGACCTTGACACCGTCGGCGAGGGAGAGCGCGCCGGCGACGACGGCGGCGGCGGCCTCCCCCATCGAGTGCCCGATCACCGCGCC
>CAYXOM010000068.1:0-11603 GCA_964466565.1 uncultured Mycobacterium sp. | reverse complement strand
ACCGGTGGCGACCGTCAGCGGGCCGGTGGCGGGGACCTCGAGGCCGGCCTCGGCCGCCAGCCAGCAGGCCATCAGGTCGGTCTCGGCGAGCGGCACGGTGACCGCATGCCGGGCCAGAGCGCGCAGCACCACCGCCACCTCGGCGGGCCCGCCGCCGGACCCCGCGGTGCTGCACAGTCGGGTCAGGCCGGCCTCCTGCAGGTGGTCCCAGGCGGCGGTGTCGAAGGCGTCCGGCAGTGTGCGGTGGCCGATGCGCGCGGTCGCGGCGCGGGTTCCGATGTCGTCGGCCAGTTCGCGCAGCTCGGTCAGATCGTCTGCGCCATCGGCGAACACACCGCCCTTGAGCGCCGTCACTAGCGCAGGCCCATCCCTTTGGCGACCATGCCGCGCAGCACTTCGTTGGTGCCGCCGCGCAGGGTGAACAGCGGGGCATGCAGCTGTGCGTGAGCCACCAGCGCGGCCACCCGGGCGTAGGTGTCGGAGCCGGGATCGCAGGCGGACAGCAGATCGGCCGCGAGTTCGGCCGAGTCCTGCTCGAAGCGGGTGCCCAGATCCTTCACCAGGGCGGCCTCGTTGACCTGCGGGGTGCCGGCGGCCAGCGCGCGGGCCACCGAGACCGACATCTGCCGCAGCGAGATGAGGCGGGCCAGCAGGTCGCCCAGCGCGGCCGCGGTGTGATCGCCGACGCCGTCCTGGTCGGCGAGCAGCCGGACCAAAGCGGTCAGCATCGGCAGCGTGCTCAGGATCCGTTCCGGGCCGCTGCGCTCGAAGGCCAGTTCCGCGGTCACCTGGCGCCAGCCGTCGCCCTCGGCGCCGAGCAGGTTCTCGTCGCCGACGAACACCTCGTCGAAGGTCACCTCGTTGAAATGGTGTTCGCCCGACATCAGCACGATCGGGCTGATCGAGATGCCGGGGGAGTCGGTGGGCACGATGAACTGGCTGAACCCGGCGTGCCGGTGGCCGGGGTCGACCGGGCGGCTGCGGGCGAGGACGACGATCTGGTGGGCGAGGTGGGCCCCGCTGGTCCATACCTTGGTGCCGGAGAGCACCCAGCCGCCGTCGGTGCGGGTGGCCTTGCAGGCCGCCGCGGCCAGATCCGAACCCGACTGGGGCTCGCTCATCCCGATGGCCGAGTAGAGCTTTCCGGCGGCGATGGCCGGCAGGATCCGCCGGCGCTGCTCCTCGGTGCCGTAGGACAGCAGGCCGGGGCCCACCTGCCGGTCGGCGATCCAGTGCGCGGCGACGGGCGCGCCGGCGGCGAGCAGTTCCTCGGTCACCACGTACCGGTGCAGGTGGCCCAGCCCGTGGCCGCCGTACTCGTGCGGGATGGTCAGGCCCAGGAAGCCGGCCGCGCCCAGGCGGACGCTGAACGGTTCGTCCCACCCCGACAGCCAGGTGTCGACCGACGGGGTCCAGCCGTGCTCGGCGCGGTCGGCCTCGAGGAACTCGCGCAGCGCACCGCGGAGCTTGGCCAGTTCGGGGTCGTTGGCGCACAGAGCCGCGTAGCCGCCCGCGCGGGCCCCGGAGACGTGCACGGCGTGATCAGGCATCGGCGTCACCGGTAGGCGGTGACCCGGGCGATGACGGCGGCCCGGCCGTCCTCGCCCAGGGCTCGGGCATCGGCCACGGCACTGGTCCGGCCGATCCGGAGGGCGGTCGCCTCATAGACCGATTGTGCACCGGCGGCGAACGGGCGCAGGAAATTCACCCGGATCGACGCGGTCCGCAGCCAGGGTCCGCGGCGGTCGTGATTGACCGCGGCCGAGGCCACCAGTTCCAGACCGGCGCTGCTGACGCCGCCGTGGACGATGCCGATCAGGTTGTTGATCATCGGGTCCGGCCGCTGCAGCAACCGGTAGGTGGCGTCCTCGGTGGGCAGCGGGCGCACCGCCATCAGGTCGGCCAGCGTGGTCGCCGGGGTGCGGACCAGCGGGTCGTCCCCACGCCGGACCGGGCTGTCGGGGCCGTCGGGCAGCGGCACCGTGTGCACGGTGCCGGTGCCGATCAGCGCGCCCCGGTGGGTCAGGTCGCATCCGGCGAGCAGGGGTGTGCCCGGCGCGCCGAGCGGCCGGGCGGCGGCCACCACCGGCTCGTCGGGCGCGTCGATCAGGCTGTCGAGGGCGCCGGGGCTCAGTTCGACGGACAACTCGGTGGACACCGTCCAGCGCCCCGGACCGCACCGGTAGTAGTTGGCGCGGCCGGCGACGTCGTCGACCAGGATCGCCAGGCCGGCGACGCTGGGCTCGCCGGTGAACGGATTGCGCATGCCCGCCACCGGAAGCGCAGCCTCCACGGTGTACTCGCGCAGGTCCTCGCGGCGGGTGGTGATGCCGAAGCGGCGAAGCACCGACAGCGGGGTCTCCGGATCCAGGCTCTCCAGGTGTGACGCCGCGGCGCTCACGCGGCGGGGCCGTTCGTCCGGGACACAAACTCGCGGGCGGCGATCAGGAACTCCAGTTGGGCGGCCGTGTCGTCGAGGGGCCGGGTGCTGCGGGTGGCCCGGCACAGCACCACCGCACCCTCGAGCGCGGCCATCGTGGTGTGGGCCAGCGCGGTCGACTGCCCGATATCGAAGCCCTCCCGCCCGAACGCGTCGACGGCGGCGTCCCGCCAGCGCAGGAAGATGCCGGCCGCCACCGCGCCGAGGTCGTCAGGCCCGGCTCCCACCGAGGCGGCCAGCACCGGGCTGACCGCGGTGAAGTCGCTGGCGATCAACGTGTCGCGCCAGAGGGCGACGAACTGGCGCAGCAGCGCGGTGCCGTCACCGCCGGACATCTGTTCGATCTGGCGGGTGATCTCCGCGCCGGCGAACTCCAGTGCCTCCCGGAGGATCTGGGCGCGGCCCTCCGGGAAGTGGTGGTAGACCGAACCGCGGGGCGATCCGCTGCGGGCGAGCACCGCGTCGATGGTGACCTCGGCGGGGCCGCGTTCGCGAAGGAGTTCGGCCGCCGCGGCGAGCATGGTGTTTCGGGTGGCGCCCCGGGCCCGCCGTTCGGCCCGACGGTGGCCGGTGGCGGTGGTCATGCCAGCCCGAGCGCCCGCAGTCCGAGCAGGTGGCGGCGGCGCCGGGTCCGCCGGCGAATGGTGTGCCCGGCGATGGTGAGTTCGACCTCCCAGCCGGGCTGCCGCTGGTCGCGGTCGCCGGGGCGAGCCTGCGTGACGCCGTCCATGGACCCTCGTTCCGTAACTATGCTTATCACCATAGCGGGAGTGTGCGGTGGGTGCGTTGCGCGTTGGCCGATGTCGGGTTACAGGTTGGTGACAACCCTCTGAACAGCGCGAAATCAGCATTCGTATGATGCAGATCATAGTTGCCATCGGGAGGCTCGCATGCAGGTCATCACCACCGTCGACGACGCCGAGGCGCTGGTCGACGCCGAACTCGGGGTCAGTGGCTGGCTGACCGTCGACCAGCGCCGGATCAACGACTTCGCCGAGGTGACCGGTGACCGGCAGTGGATCCACGTCGACGCCGACCGGGCGACCGCCGAGAGCCCCTACGGCGCGCCCATCGCGCACGGCTTCCTGACCCTGTCACTGATCCCGGCGCTGAGCAAGGACAACTTCCGGGTGGACGGTGCCCGGCTCGTCATCAACTACGGGCTCAACAAGGTCCGGTTCCTCGCCGCGGTGCCGGTCGGCAGCAGGATCCGGGTGCGCTCGGAACTGATCGACGCGGCGGCCAGGGGCGACGACGGCACCGTCGACCTGACCGTGCGCCACACCGTCGAGATCGAGGGTGCGGACAGGCCGGCCGCGGTGGCCGAGATGATCGCCCGAGTGCTGTTCTGAGCTGCCCCACCCACGGCGTTCGATCGTTGTCGGACCCCGCTGCGATGATGCTCGCATGACCGTGAGCGCGATCGCCGATTCCCCGGATGCCGGGTACGCGGGCCCGTCGGTGGGGAAGGCCGCGCGGCTCGAGGAATTGTTCGGCGAACTTGCGGAGTTGGCTGGTCAGCGCAACGCGATCGACGGGCGGCTGGTCCAGATCGTCGCCGAGATCGACCGCGACGGGTTGTGGGGGGCGACGGGCTGCCGGTCGGTGTCGGCGCTGGTGGCCTGGAAACTGGGGACCACCTCCGCTAACGCCCGGACGCTCACCGCGGTGGCCGAGCGTAGCGAGGCCTTTCCCCGCTGCGTGGCCGCGCTGCAGGAGGGGCGGCTGTCGCTGGATCAGGTCGGGGTGATCGCCGCGCGCGCCGCCGACGGCTCCGACGAGCACTACGCGCAGATGGCGGCGGTGGCCACCGTCGGCCAGTTGCGCACCGCGATCAAGCTGGAACCCCGCGTTGATGATTGCCCCCGCCCGGATCCCCGGCCTTCGATCAGCATGACCGCCGATGCGCGGTTCGCGTTCTGGCGTATCACCCTGCCCCACGTCGAGTCGGCCGCGTTCGAGGCGGCGCTGCAGTCCCATCGCGACGCGCTGATGACCGACTGGAAAACCGGCCGCGAGAACACCGCCGCACCCGCGGATGAATCTCCGCCGATGCCGAGCACCGTCGACGCGTTCATGGCGCTCGTCGAGAGCGGATGGGATAGCGAGGCTCACCGCCGCCCGCACGGCCAACACACCACCGTGGTGGTCCACCTCGACCTCGAACAGCGGATCGGGGCGCTGCACCGCGGCCCGCTGCTCAACGACTCCGACCGCCGCTACCTGACCTGCGACGCCACCGCCGAGGTGTGGTTCGAACGCGCCGGGCAGCCCATCGGAACCGGCCGGACCACGCGCACCATCAGCCGGCGGTTGCGCCGCGCCCTGGAGCACCGCCATCCGTGCTGCGTGGTACCCGGCTGCGGGGCCGCCCGCGGCCTGCACGCCCACCACATTCGACACTGGGAGGACGGCGGGCACACCGACCTGGACAACCTGATCCTGCTGTGTCCGTATCACCATCGCCTGCACCACCGCGGCGCCATCGCCATCACCGGAACCGCCGGCCGTCTGCTCATCACCGACGGCGACGGACGCGCGGTGCGCCCGGGGTCACTGGCCCGACCACCGGGCACCGCACCTCCCACAGTGCCGCCCTACCGCGGCCCAACCGGGGAAAGAGCCGACTGGTGGTGGTACGAAGCGTTCCGGCCTCAGGCCCCACCGCCCAACTGATTGCCGTCGCCTGCCGGGGCGTCGATCAGCGCAGCACCGATATCGCCAGGGCCAGCAGTTCTCGTACCGATTCGGCGCTCCTGCCCGAGGCCCGCTGGCTCAACGCCAGCCCGATCTGCTCATTGAGGTAGCGCGCCGCGAGTTCCGGGGTGATATCACCCCGCCATTCGCCGGCGGCCGCGGCCCCGGCGAAGAACTCGGTGTACCGCTGCAGGATGCGTGCCTCGACGGCGGCCAGCCTCGCTTGGGTCTGCCGGCCGAACCGCGAGCGCGTGGACCGCATCTTGACGAACAGGCATCCCGCCTCGAGTCGCGGGTCCTCCCCGGCGAACCGCAAGACGGCCTCGAGTTTCTCGGCAAATCCGGCCGGGCTTGCGAGCATCGCCTCTATCGGCCCGAAGAGGGTCTCGGCATAACGCTCCAGGACGGCCGCGGTCAGACCGTCCTCATTGCCGAATTCGCGGTAGAGGGAGGGTTTCGACACCCCGGCCAGCGCGCAGATGGCATTGACCGACGTTGCGGCGTGTTCCTCTTGCCAGTAGGCGTTGATGGCCGTGGTGAGCACATGCTCGCGATCGCGGGCGACCGGGCGCCCGCGGCGGCGGCCCGACTCGAGACTGCTCATCTTCCTCCCAGTGTACTGCCGAGGTGCCGACCCGGTCCGGCGGCGACTGTCGACGCGAAGCGTCGTACTGTACGGTACGAAAATCAGCCCCACCGCGGATCTGGAAGCCAATGCGCCGGATGGTCGACGTCGGTTTTATCTCGTCGGTGCGGCCCTCCTGGTGCTATGGGCTGCGGTGCTCCTCGCGCTGGCCCGGCGCCCGGACCCGTTCTGGTACTCGTACTACGCGGTCGACTACACCGTCGGCTTCGTACGCCGCGGGCTCGCCGGTGAACTGGCGGCGTTCGTTTCCGGGGAGGACGGTTTCGCCGGGCAACGTATCGCACGCTGGTTGTCCAGTGCGGCCCACATCATGGGCCTCGTCGGACTTGCCTGGTGGGTGGCGATCAGGTCGGGAAGATCTGAGCGCCGTCTCCAGCTGGCCTTCCTGGTGGCGGTGCTGCCCTTCGGCGTGGCGTTCGGACTGTTGCAGGCGGGCTCCACCTTGTTCGGGGGCGCCGCTCTGGTCGGCTTCGCAATGGCGGTGGCCGCGGCTACGTCGGATCGTTGCGTGCTCGTCGGCAGTGCCGTGTACGGACTCCTCACCGCGGTCGCCACGCTGATTCACGAGGCGACACCCCTGCTCTATGGGCCGGGGGTGGTCGTGACACTGGTCGTGTTGGCCCATCACGTGAAGCGGCCGGCGTTGTGGACCAGTTGCGCCCTGGCGCTCGGACCGGGTTTGGCGACCGCCCTGGCGGTTGCCGTTTTCGGGAGGCGCGGGGTATCCCGGGAGCTGTGTGAGTTGGTGCCGCATGCCGGGGTGACCGCGTGGGGTCACGACCCCGCGACCGGGCAATTGATCACCGGTCGCCCGTATTCCGTGGACTACCGGGAATGGGTCTGCCGCACCATCACGCCGATGTACGACCTGGACTTGGTGGACGCGATCGGTTTCGTCGGCCGGCTCGGAACGGCCGCGATGGCCGCCAACACCGCGGTCGGCATCGGTGCCGTTGCCATCACCGTGCTGGCCATCCGCGGGGTATCCGGCGTCCCGTTCCATCGGATGCGCACGCTGCTGATGCAGCGGTGGCCCGCCGTCGCGATCGCGTTCTGTCTGATCACGCCTGTGTTCATGACCGGCATCGACTGGGTTCGTTGGTGGGTGGTCATCGCCTTCGACATCGGGATCGTGTACCTGCTCTATGCGAGCAGTCAGCCGGAGGTCGACCTACCGCCGACCCGTCGTACGAATCGGGTCTTCGCCCTGGTCGTGGTGCTGTCGGCGCTGGTCCCGGTGGGCGTCATCCCGGGCTTCGGAGCGCCGCGCCCCGGGTGACCCCGGCGGGTCGGCTCACCAGGCCCAGGTGTGGGAGCCGGTGACGCCGGTGAACTCGACGTAGCCGTCAGCGGTGGCGGTGGCGACGGCGCCGTTGACGGCGGCCGAGCCGTTCCACACCTGCACACCGTCGCGGTAGATGACCCGCGGTGCGCCGAGGGTCGGTACGGCGACGGATCCGTTGGTGCCTTCGGGGACCTCGACGGTGAAACGGAAGACGCCGTCGCCCAGCTCCCATCGCGACGCGATGTGACCGGCGGTGGTGGGCACCCGCCCCTGCGCCCACTGCAGGCCCTGCGGGAACGGCTTGACCCGCCAGGTCCGGTAGGCCACCGAGGTCGGCCTGATGCCCAGTACGAAGTCCGACAGCGAGGAGGTGGCGCCGGTGCCCCAGGCATGCGAGGCGGAGTCGCCGAACAGGTACGGAATGGTGCCCGACAGGTTTCCGCCGGGCAGGTTGATCCGCTCCCAGGTGGTGCTGCCGGCATCGGTGCCGACCATGTAGCCCCACGTCGCCAGCATTTGTTCCACCGCCAGGTCCGGTCGACCGGCCAGATAGTTCGCCGGCAGGCTGAAGCTCCCGATGAACGGGGACACGATCTGGGGGTATCCGCTGACGCCCTCCTCGGCTGCCCGTAGACCGAAGTCCGTGGTCAGCGTGTCGGACAGGGTCTGGACGATCTGCGCGGACCGTTCGGCATCGGCCACGCCGTAGTACACCGCCCAGGCGTTGGCGTCCTGCACGACGAATCCTCTTCTGTCGGTTGCCGCGTCGTAGGCGCCGAGATCCGGATTCCACAGATTGTCATTGATCGCGGCCTTCAGCGATGCGGCCTGCGCGGCGTACTGCTCCGCCGCGGCCGTCTCCCCGATCGCCTCGGCGAGCGTCGCCGCGCTGGTGAGACTGTCGTAGGCGATCATGTTGGTGCTGGCGACCTGGCCCGCCGCCCTGCCGACCACGCTCCAGTCGATGCTGGCGATCTGCGGCACGTCGACCAGGCCGGTCGCAGAGTTGATCAACGAATTTCCGTAGGTGACCGCCCGCTGAATCGCCACCCAGTTCCGCCGCACGAACTCGGCGTCGCCGGTGAGCCGGTAGTAGCTTGCCATGTTCTGTGCCAGCGCCATCGAATAACTGGCACCCCAGAACGCGCAGCCTCCCTTGGCCACACCGCTGCAGACCCCCGGTGCGGGCCCCGGCGTGTCGAGATTCGACGGGATTCCAAAGGGCAGGCTGACCGGTTCGAGGATGAACTCCTTGACCGGATTGTCCGCCATGATCTGCAGGCTGTTGCGGGCCAACAGATCCCCGGTGGCGCCGAAGACGTCGTGCAGCGTGATCCCTGCGGTGAGCAGATCCCCGGCCCATATCGCCCGGTCACGTTTGGCCGCCTCGCCCAGGATCGACAACGGGTAGGGACCGTTGAACCCCGGCGTGCCGGCGGCGATCTCGTCGAGGTTGAGGGTGTACGCCCCGGCGTACCAGATCCGGTTCATCACGTCCGAGTTGGACAGGAAGTTGCCCTCGTAGCCGTCGGGCGCCCGCAACGGCGCGGTCATCTCGGTGAGGATGTTCGTCAGCGTGACCGTGCCCGGGAGATTCAGAACGATCCGTTGATAGCGGAATCCACCCTGGATCTGGCCTCCCTGCCAGGAGCCGTTGCCGAGGACGGGGACGATCTGGAACGTCAGCGGGTCACCGGAGTTGGCGAGCAACGCCGAACTCAGCGCTCCGTCGCCGATGGCGGTCAGGTTGGACAGCGATTCGCTGTAGGAGGCCTGCAGGAGGTTCGGCGTGGCCCCGAAATAGCTGAAGCGGGTGAAGCCGCCCACGTCCTGCCCGTAGTCGAGGATCACCATGGGTGCCTGCGAACCCAGACCATAGGTCAGCGTGATCTCGCCGTCGTCGCCCAGAGTGACCCCGTCGTTCTTGTAGTAGAGGCTCACCGGCCGCACAATGCACGGGTTCCCCTCCGAACACCCTTCGGGGGTCAGGACGTAACGCTGCCAGCCCTCCTCGGCCGCGATTGGGTCCAGCGAGAGCTGTTGCGCGTCGCCGGTCAGGGGAGCGGCGGGCTGTGTCGGCGTCACGGTGATCGTCACGCGGGCCGGCACCGAGTCGATGTAGGGCGTCGCCAGTCCGAACAGTTGGAGGTTGTTGATGATCTGCGGCCCGATCACCGGAATCCGCGAGATCAGGTCAGCGATGCCGTGGAAGGCCGGGAAGGCGCCCGGCGTCTGGTCACTGACGACGACGTTGAACTGGTCGAAACCTCCCAGAGAGTTCATCGACGCCGGCGCGGTGTAGGTGAAGTCACCGGTGTCCTCATCGACGTCGAGCGTGCCGCCCGCCTGCGGATCGCCGATGTAGGTGTAGTAGAGGGTGTCGCCGTCGGCGTCGGCAGCGCCGAAGTTACCGGTGACCACGGCCTGTCCGGACGCGCTGGTGGTCTGGCCGTAGACGACCGGGGTCAACGTCGGTGTGGCGTTGAAGAACTGGCGTCGTAACCACGCCAGAATCGGGCCGGGCCCGGAGTACCCCGTCGGCTGGCCCGGTCTCGGATCACGGCCGGCGAGGAGATCGGGGGTTGCCTCAAGGCGACCGGCCGCGGCGGGGCGGGCGAGAGCACGGGCGAGGGGTGCTGTCGCACCCGTGGCCCCGCCCGGCTCCGACTCCGCGGCCATCAGCGGCCCGGCCGCCGGCACGGTCATCTCGACGGCTACCGTCGCCGGTTCAGACGCCGCGGGCACCGGATCGCGCACCGGCTCAAGGGACTCAGCGGCAGTCGCCGTATCGGCCGGTCCCGCTGCCGCCGCAGCGGGCGCGGCGGCCACTGGACGACTCCGTTCCGGTGTACTCACCACCGACCCGGGCCGCTCCGGGCGCGCCACCACACCCGAACGACCCGGCTGCACCTGCGTCCCGGCGGCGGTCGCCGGGGAGTCTCCAACACCGGTTGGGGGGGCGACACTGTCATCGCGACCGCCCCGCAGCGCAGCCCGCGACCGCGTCGGCGCCGTGGCGGTCGCCGCCCGGGGTGTCGCCGAGTCCGAAATCCCCGGACCTTCCGACGAGGCCGTCGTGTCGGCGCCGGCCAAAGGCACCGCGGCGATCGCCGAGCCCACACCCAGCGCGACGGCCAGTGCACCCACCCGGCCGACATAACGCCCGGGGATCAGGGTCAACGCGCCTGGCTTGTTCATTGGACCTCCGGTGGCAGACGGACCCGACTCTGCGAACCCGATTTTCGTACCAGACGGTATCGGTAACGGTTCCGGTTCCGCCGGACTTTCGAGTTTTGCGGTGGAGGCGAGGCTCACGGTCTGCTACCGGGGCCGCTGAGTTGATCGGTCCCGTCGACAACGCCGCTGGGCTCGGACCCGACCGGATCCGGATCCTGCTGCGCGACATTTTTGCCGCTGCCGGCGGCCGCCATGACGACTGGGACACCTACGCTGGATTCTCCGCCCAGCCGCTCACAGCCCGAGGAACGCCAGTGCCTGCGCGAGGTAGACGACGTAGGGCGTCGGGCTGAACGGCCCAGGCTGATTCTGGCTGAGCACGATGCCCACCAGGCCCGTCTGCGGGCTGACGAAGAACGTCGTGCCGTAAAAGCCCGACCACCAGTAGTCGCCGGTGCGGTCGAAGGTGGGGGTGGTGTCGCCGTCGACGACCACCGCCATGCCCAGTCCCCACCCCAGCCCCGCGATGTCCTCGTCTGCGAGCACGCCGGATTCGACCTGGGGGCGGGTCATCAGCGCAACGGTCTCCGGCTTCAGGATCTGGACTCCCTGGTAGCTCCCCTGGTTCCAGAGCATCAGCGCGAAGCGCATGTAGTCACCGGCGGTCGAGACCAGGCCGCTGCCGCCGGGCGTCCAGTCCAGCGAACTGCTGTCCGGCTGCTCGACGACCACCAGTCGCCCCGCCGCATCCTGGGTGTACATCGTGGCAAGCCGGTCGTCGTCGAATCCGGTCGTCAGGAAGCGCGTCGACGTCATTCCGAGCGGCTCGAGAATCCGGCCGGCGACGACGTCGCCAAAGGGCTGGTCGGCGGCAACCTCGACGACACGGGCCAGCACGTCCGCCGACCAGCCGTAACGCCAGCGGTTACCGGGCTGCTCGTAGAGCGGCGCGGTCAGGATCCGGTCGACGCGTTCGGCAAGCGGGCCGGAGCCGGCATAGATGTCGTTCGCGGCCCACACCCGGCCGAGATCGGAGCTGTCGTCGCGCGCCCCGATGCCGGCGGAGAACGTCAGCAGGTCCGCGACGGTGAGCGGCTTGTCGAGCCCTACGGTGGGGATCGTCCCGTCGGGACCGGCGGTCTGACTGGTGGCGACCCGGAGTTCCCCGGCGGCGGGGATGTAACGCGCCACGGGATCGTCGAGACTGAGCAGGCCCTCCTCGACGAGGGCCATCGCCGCCACGGCGGTGACGGGCTTTGTCATCGACGCGATCCGGAACTGCGTGTCGAGTTGCATCGGCTCGCCGGAGGCGAGGTCGGCGTAGCCGGCCGTCGAGGCGTGCACGACCTGGCCGTCCC
>CAYXOM010000067.1:0-1655 GCA_964466565.1 uncultured Mycobacterium sp. | reverse complement strand
CTGATCACCACGGAATTCGCCCACGCCGCAGTCGCCTCGACCGACGGCCTCAACGACGGCCCGTACGCGGACTTCAACGCCCGCGTCGGGGCTGTGACCGCCGGGATCTACGAGAGTCGCCTGGCCGGCGTGGTGGGAGGTGGCCCGGAAACAGTGGCGGAGGTGATCCGCACGGCGATCGAGAGCAAGCGGCCCAAGGCCCGCTACACCGTCACTCCGTCGGCGACACTGGGCATTGTGCAACGCCGGATCACCCCGGATCGGTTGTGGGACTGGATGTTGCGCGCACAGTTTCCCGTCCCGAAGCAGAGTTAGCCGGGGCCGGTGCCGAACCCGCATGTCTGAACGCGTCAGTTTCGCCAGCGCGACCGGGCCCACGCTGGCCGGTGTCGTCGACCTCCCGCCCGGCGACGTCCGCGGGTGGGGAGTGTTCTCGCACGGCTTCACCCTCGGCAAGGACTGCCCGGCCGCCAGCCGGATCTGCAAGCAACTCGCCGCCGACGGCATCGGCATGCTGCGCTTCGACAACCTCGGGCTCGGCGACTCCGAGGGCGACTGGGGCGACGGCTCGTTCTCCCACAAGGTCGCCGACACCGTGCGGGCCGTGGAGTTCATGAACGACTCCGGCCGAGAAGTGCGCCTCTTGGTCGGGCACTCGTTCGGCGGTGCGGCCGTCATCGCCGCGGCGCATCACTGCCCGGGTGTGGAGGCGGTGGCCAGCATCGGCGCCCCGTACGAACCCGCCCACGTCGAGCGCAACTACGACGCCCTGGTGCAGCGCATCGAGGCCGACGGCGAGGCCACGTTCCTGGTCGGCGGCAAGGCGTTGACCCTCAAGCGGCACTTCATCGAGGACGTCCGTGCCGCTGATCTGCACGAGCGGATCCGGACCCTGCACCGGGCGCTGCTGATCATGCATTCGCCGACCGACAACACCGTGGGCATCGCCAACGCCAGCGACATCTTCCGCGCCGCGCGCCACCCCCGCAGCTTCGTCTCCCTCGAAGGCGCCGACCACCTGCTCGCCGGGAAGAACCAGGCGGCCCGGGCGGCGCGCGTCATCAGCGCCTGGGCGGACCCCTACCTGTGAGTCACACCTAGCTCGGCTGCAGTGCCGCGCCCCACGCGAGCGGGTTGAGGTTGCGGAACGGGTCGTCGGTGCGCAGTTCCTGGAGGTCGGCGAGGATCGTCTCCAGCGCGCTCTGGGTCCGCTGTTTCACGCCGGCCTCCCAGGTGTCCGCGCGCGCGCCGGCCGGGCGGGTCGTCGAGATCGGTGGACCGAAGCGCAGGTACATCCGCTGCGGCCGCGGCAGCATCGTCAGCCCAAGACCACGCGTGAGTGGGATGCCGGTGCCGGAGAGACCGTGCAGGCGCTCCCCGATACCCCGGGTCATCCGCTCCCAGATGCCGTTGCGCTTCACCAGGCTCTGGAAGACGTCGTCGCCGCCGACGAGGCCGACGGGGACGATCGGATAGTCATGGGCGACGGCGAGGCGCGCGAAGCCCGAACGGCCTTTCCACATCAGGCGGTATTCCTCGCCTTTGAACTTGAGCATGTCGCGAGCACCGCCGGGGAAGACCAGCAGAGCCTCACCCCGCTGCATCAGTTCGGATGCGACGTCGGGTTGACCCGGCACCGCGCCGATCGCCTCGGC
>CAYXOM010000066.1:0-8953 GCA_964466565.1 uncultured Mycobacterium sp. | reverse complement strand
GGCGGCCACCGTCATCGGCACCTCCGGCGGTGCCTCGGCGACCGGTCCCACCGCATGGGCGGGATCCACACCGGTCGGTAGGTGGGCCTCGGCGCCGGGAGTCGCGGCGGCTGCGGGCCCGGTCTCCGGGAGGTGCTGGGGCAGCGGCATCGGGCCGTTTCCCGGCCCCGGGGTCAGCAGCGGGTTCGTACCGTGCACCGGTCCGGCAGCGGCCTGCTGCTGGGTCACCGCCGCCGGCGGTCCGGCCGCGCCGCCCTCCCGCACGAATCGGCTGACCGCCTCGGCCAGCGAGAGCGAGCCCTCCGGGGTGGTGGCGTTGCCGGCCAGCTGGGAGGCGGCCGCCAGCAACAGCTGCTGTGCGGAGCCGGGGTCGGCGGCGGCCTGCTGGACCACCGGGCTGAAGCTCTCGATCGCCTCCAGGCCGGGGAGCTGACCCGGATCAAGCGGGATGATTCCCGGGTCGGCGGCCAGCGCCGGAGCCCACGCCACGGCGGCGGCGGTGAGCACGGCGGCGGCGCCGGATCCCAGCGCTGCGTGGTTCGACACGATTCGATTCCTCGTCGTCGGCGTGGGTCAGGGCAGCGCCGACAGCAGCGGGCTGGGCGGCGCGCCGACCGGGGCCGGCGGCAGCAGCGGCACGACGGGAGCGGCGGGCTGGGCGACCGGGGCGAGCGGAACCGACGGCGCCGCCACGGGGGCGTTGCCCAGCGGGAACGGCAGCTGGGACGGGGCCAGGTTGATCAGGTTGGCCGGTACCCCGAGCTCGTTGAGCAGCGGCACCAGCCCGGTGCCCATCCCCGGTGCGGCGAGGGTGGGGTCGGCGACCGGCGGGGTCGCCGGGGCGCCCGGGATCGGGGAGACGGGCAGCGTTCCGGTGGCGGGCCCGCCGATCACCGCCGAGGCGCCGTTGAGCGCGGTCGCCGCGGTCTGCAGCACCGCGGGGATGCTGGCCGGGTTCGTGGCGAACTGCTGGAGCATGCCCAGGGCGGGCACGTTGGGCACCACCGGAGGGACGGCCGGCTCGGCGGCAGCCGACGGGCCCAGGGTCAGCGCGGCCCAGCACAGCCCGGCGGCCGTAATGGCGTTGGCGGCGAACAACTTTGCATTCCGTGACATGGTGCTCCCACTCCCTCGGGTTCTGATGTGAGATCGACGGTATTCCGATATTGGTGGTACTCAAGTGACACGTGTTGCGGTTATTCGACTGTTACGCAAGCGATGCCCCGCCGAGTTGGGCCGACCGGGCCGGTGCCGCCCGGGCACTAGAGTCGCGCCATGGCAGACGCGGCCACGGTGACCGGGCGCCCCGCCCGGTCGGCCCGCGCGGCGCCGGCACTGCTGGCTGTGAGCGCGGCCGCCCGCCTCGGGTGGACCTATCTGGCGCCGAACGGGGCGAATCTGGTGGACCTGCGGGTCTATCTCGGCGGGGCGGCCGCCCTCGACGATCCCGGCACCCTGTATTCCTACGTCTACTCAGACCGGACTCCCGACTTCCCGCTCCCGTTCACCTACCCGCCGTTCGCGGCCCTGGCGTTCTATCCGCTGACGCGGCTGCCGTTCGGGGTGGTGGCGCTGTGCTGGCAGTTGGGGATCATCGCCGCGCTCTACGGCGTGGTCCGGATCAGCCAGCGCCTGTCGGGCACTCCGCGCGGAGCAGGCCATCGCACGGCGATGATCGTCACCGCGGTTGCGATCTGGCTCGAACCGCTGCGCGGCACATTCGACTACGGCCAGGTGAACGTGTTCCTGGTGCTGGCGGTGCTGTGGGCGGTGTTGAGCACCCGGTGGTGGTTGTCGGGTCTGCTCGTCGGCCTGGCCGCCGGGATCAAGCTGACCCCGGCCGTCACCGGGGTGTACTTCCTGGGCGTGCGGCGGTGGGCAGCGGCGTCGGCGTCGGCGGCGGTGTTCGCCGCCACGGTGGCGCTCTCGGTGGCGGTGGTCGGCCAGCAGGCCCGCTACTACTTCACCGACCTGCTCGGCGACGCCGGCCGGGTCGGGCCGGTGGGAACGTCGTTCAACCAGACGTGGCGCGGCGGCGTGTCACGGGTCCTCGGCTACGACGCCGGCTACGGACCCCCGGTGCTGGCCGGCATCGCGCTCACGGCGGTGCTGGCGGTGCTGGCCTGGCGGGCGCTGCCGGACTCCGACCCGCTGGGCCGTCTGCTGGTGGTCCAGCTCTTCGGCCTTCTGCTCTCGCCGATCTCCTGGACCCATCACTGGATCTGGCTGGTGCCGCTGATGATCTGGCTGCTCACCGGGCCGTGGCGCTGTCGGCGGGGGGCGCGGGCGCTGGGCTGGGGCTGGCTGGCGCTGACCCTGGTCGGGGTGCCCTGGCTGCTCAGTTTCGCCCAGCCGGGCATCTGGGAGATCGGCCGCCCCTGGTACCTGGCCTGGGCGGGGCTGGTCTACATCCTCGCGACGCTGGGAACACTGGGGTGGATCGCGGCTACCGGTCGCGCAGCATCCGGTCGATCTCTCGCGCCAGGTCGACGTCCTGCTGGGTGATCCCGCCCTCGGAGTGGGTGGCCAGCGCCAGATGCACGGTTCGCCAGCGGATGTCGATGTCGGGGTGGTGATCGGCCCGCTCGGCGAGGTCTGCCACTCCCCGGACCGCCTCGACGCCGTCGAGGAAGGACCCGAAGGTCACCGACCGTCGCAGTGCCCCGTCGGAGCGCTGCCAGCCATCCAGTGCCGCCGCCGCGGAATCCACTTCGTCATCACTCAACACAGCCATGCCCCGACCGTATACCGTCGGGCGGCATGCCGATCGGGGTCGTCGTCGCCGGCGCTCTCGTCCGCGGCTCGTCGGTGCTGCTCGCCCAGCGCCGCCGTCCACCCGAACTGGCCGGCCTGTGGGAACTTCCGGGCGGCAAGGTGGCCGCCGGCGAGAGTGAGAGGGCGGCCCTGGCCCGCGAGTTGCGCGAGGAACTCGGGGTGGAGGTGTCGGTCGGCGACCGCCTCGGCGACGACGTCGCACTGGGCGATGCGCTGGTGCTACGCGCCTACCTGGTCACCCAGACCGGCGGCGCCCTGCACGCCCACGACCACGGTGCGTTGCGCTGGGTGCAGGCCGCGGCACTGGACGGCGTCGACTGGGTGCCGGCCGACCGGGCCTGGGTGCCGGCCCTGCGGGACCGGCTGGCCGGGGCGCCCTGACGGGCGCGGTTACGGAGTTTCGGGCCGCCGCTGCCACAATCAGCGGGTGAATCCGCCCCGGCAGGACTTCCGCAACGTGGCCATCGTGGCGCACGTCGACCACGGCAAGACGACCCTGGTCGATGCCATGCTGCGGCAGTCCGGCGCGCTGCGCGAGCACGGTGACTCCGGCGAGCGGATCATGGACTCCGGCGACCTCGAGCGGGAGAAGGGCATCACGATCCTGGCCAAGAACACCGCCGTGCACCGGCACCACCCCGCCGGCGGGGTCACCGTCATCAACGTGATCGACACCCCCGGCCACGCGGACTTCGGCGGCGAGGTGGAGCGCGGGCTGTCGATGGTCGACGGGGTGCTGCTGCTCGTCGACGCCTCCGAGGGCCCGCTCCCGCAGACCCGTTTCGTGCTGCGCAAGGCGCTGGCCGCGCACCTGCCGGTGATCCTGGTGGTCAACAAGACCGACCGGCCCGACGCCCGCATCGCCGAGGTCGTCGAGCAGAGTCACGACCTGCTGCTCGACGTCGCCTCCGACCTCGACGAGGAGGCGCAACAGGCCGCCGAGCACGCCCTCGGGGTGCCGACGCTGTTCGCGTCCGGCCGGGCCGGGGTGGCGGCGACCGAGCAGCCCGCCGACGGCGCCGTCCCGGCGGGGGACAACCTCGATCCGCTGTTCGACGTTCTGCTGCAGCACATCCCACCGCCCAAGGGCGATCCGGAGTCCCCGCTGCAGGCGCTCGTCACCAACCTCGACGCCTCGGCGTTCCTTGGCCGGCTGGCCCTGATCCGGATCCACAACGGCAAGCTGCGCAAGGGCCAGCAGGTGGCCTGGATGCGCGAGGTGGACGGGGAGCCGGTGACGGCCGCCGCCAAGATCACCGAACTGCTGTCCACCGTCGGCGTGCAGCGCAACCCGTGCGAGGAGGCCGTCGCCGGCGATATCGTCGCGGTGGCCGGCCTGCCCGACATCATGATCGGCGACACCCTGGCCGATCCGGCCGATCCGGTCGCGCTGCCGCGTATCTCCGTCGACGAGCCCGCCATCTCGGTCACCATCGGCACCAACACCTCGCCGCTGGCGGGAAAGGTGTCCGGCCACAAGCTGACCGCCCGGATGGTGCGCTCCCGGCTGGAGGCCGAACTGGTCGGCAACGTCTCGATCCGGGTGGTCGACATCGGCCGGCCGGACGCCTGGGAGGTGCAGGGCCGCGGTGAACTCGCGCTGGCGGTGCTCGTCGAGCAGATGCGCCGGGAGGGCTTCGAGCTGACCGTCGGCAAGCCGCAGGTTGTCACCCGTACCGTGGACGGCGGAGTCCACGAGCCGTTCGAAGCGCTCACCATCGACGCGCCCGAGGAGTTCGTCGGCGCGATCACCCAGTTGATGGCGGGCCGCAAGGGCCGGATGGAGCAGATGACCAACCACGCCGCCGGATGGGTGCGGATGGATTTCGTCGTTCCCAGCCGGGGTCTGATCGGGTTCCGCACCGATTTCCTCACCGAGACCCGCGGAACCGGGATCGCCAACGCGGTGTTCGACGGCTACCGGCCGTGGGCCGGGGAGATCCGGGCGCGGCACACCGGGTCCCTGGTCAGCGACAGGTCCGGGGCGGTCACCGCTCACGCTCTCATCCAGCTCGCCGACCGCGGCACCTTCTTCGTCGAGCCCGGCGACGAGACCTACGAGGGCATGGTGGTGGGCCTCAACCCGCGGGCGGAGGACCTCGACGTCAACGTCACCCGGGAGAAGAAGCTCACCAACATGCGGTCCTCGACCGCCGACGTGATGGAGACGCTGGCCAAGCCGATCGACCTCGACCTCGAACGTGCGATGGAGTTCTGCGCCCCCGACGAGTGCGTCGAGGTCACCCCGGAGGTGATCCGGGTGCGCAAGGTCGAACTCGACGCCACCGGCCGGGCTCGCAGCCGCTCGCGAGCCAAGGCCGCCAAAGCATGACCGGCCGGCGGGGTGCGGGCCGCTACCCTTGAGCGCGTGCTGAGGCGACCGCGCGGGCTCAGGTCCGCCGGAGCGGTGCTGACGGCGCTGCTGATCGCCGGATGCGCGGCCGACCCCCCGCCGGCCCCGCAGAGCACCGAGACGCCGCAGTCGGCCGCGCCGGCCCCGCGGGCCGTGCAGGTGATCATGGCGATCGACTCCATCGGCGCCGGGTTCAACCCGCATCTGCTCAGCGACCAGTCCCCGGTCAATGCCGCCGTCAGCGCGCTGGTGCTGCCCAGCGCGTTTCGCCCGGTACCCGATCCGCAGTCCCCGTCGGGCTCGCGCTGGGAGATCGACCCGACGCTGCTGGTCTCGGCGGCGGTGACCGCGACCCGGCCGTTCACCGTCACCTACACGATCCGTCCGGAAGCGGCCTGGACCGACAACGCCCCGATCGCCGCCGACGACTTCTGGTACCAGTGGCGCCAGATGGTCAGCCAGCCGGGGGTGGTGGATCCGGCCGGATACGACCTGATCACCGGGGTGCGGTCCGAGGATGGCGGCAAGACGGCCGTCGTGACGTTCTCCCAGCGCTACCCGGCCTGGCGCGAGCTGTTCAACAACCTGCTGCCGGCGCACATCCTCAAGGACGTCCCGGGCGGTTTCGCCGCCGGACTGGCCCGCGCGCTGCCGGTGACCGGCGGCCAGTTCCGGGTCGAGACCATCGACCCGCAGCGCGACGAGATCCTGCTGGCCCGCAACGACCGCTACTGGGGCCCGCCGGCCAAGCCCGACCAGATCCTGTTCCGCCGGGCCGGGTCGACCGCCGTGCTGGCCGACTCGATCCGCAACGGCGACACCCAGGTGGCCCAGGTGCACGGCGGCCCGGCGTCGCTGGCCCAGCTGGCGGCGATTCCCGGGGTGCGGACCGGCCGGATGATCACCCCCCGGATCATGCAGCTCACGCTGCGCGCTCAGGTGCCGAAACTGGCCGACCCCCTGGTCCGCAGGGCGATCCTGGGACTGCTCGACGTCGAGTTGCTGGCCGCGGTCGGCGCCGGGAGCGACAACTCGGTGACGCCGGACCGGGCGCTGGTGCGCTCGCCGAGCGATCCGGGCTACCAGCCCACCGCGCCGGCGCCGGTGGGGCGTGACGGCGCGCTGGAACTGCTCACCGAGGCCGGCTACCGGGTGGACCGCGGCCCGGCCGGGACGCCGGTCCCGGGGCCGCAGACCTCGGCGGCGGTGCCCCGGCAGCCGCCCGGACTCCGGGGCCGGATCAGCCGCAACGGCCAACCGCTGTCGCTGGTGATCGGCGCCGCCGTCAACGACGCGACCTCGGTCGCGGTCGCCAACACCGCGGCCGATCAGCTGCGCGGTGCGGGCATCGCCGCGACGGTGCTGGCCCTGGAACCCCCTGTGCTGTACGGGGAGGCGCTGTCCGCCGACCGGGTGGATGCCGTGGTGGGTTGGTATGCCGCCGGTGGCGACCTCGCGACGGCGCTGGCATCGCGATTCGGCTGTCCGGCCCTGGAGGCCACGCCGGTGCCGACGACCGCCGTAGCGCCGCCGGCCGCCGCCGGAGAGCGGCCCGTGACCGACACCCCTGACCCGAACCCCACGGCGGTGAAACCGGACGCCGCACCGCTGGTGCGGGTGCCGTCCAACCTCACCGGCATCTGCGACCGCGGAATTGAGCCGGAGATCGACGGCGCGCTGGACGGGTCGCGCGACATCGGTGCGGTGATCGCCGCGGTGGAGTCGCGGCTGTGGGCCATGGCGACGGTTCTGCCGATCATGCAGGACACCACGATCGTGGCGGCCGGACCCGGGGTGTCCGGCGTCAGCCTGACCGGAGCGGTGCCGGTGGGGATTGTGGGCGACGCCGGCGCGTGGGTGCAGACGGCGGGCTGAGCGGTGACGGGACAGGGTACGGGTCGGTTGCTGTTCGTGCATGCCCACCCCGATGACGAGACGATCAACAACGGCGCGACGATCGCGCACTACGCGGCGGCCGGCGCCGAGGTGTGCGTGCTCACGTGCACTCTCGGCGAGGAGGGCGAGGTCATCGGTTCCCGGTGGGCTCAGCTGGCCGTCGACGGCGCCGACCAGTTGGGGGGCTACCGGATCGCCGAGCTGGCCGCGGCGCTGCGTGCGCTGGGCGTCGCCGGCCCACGATTCCTCGGCGGCGCCGGCCGGTGGCGCGACTCCGGCATGGCCGGGACCCCACCACGCCGGCGGACCCGTTTCGTCGACGCCGACATCGACGAGGCCGTGGCCGAAATGGCCGAGGTGATCGCCGAACTGCGCCCGCACGTGGTGGTGACATACGACCCGGGCGGCGGCTACGGACACCCCGACCATATTCAGGCCCACCGCGTTACCACCGGCGCCCTGGCGGCGGCGGGCGCGCGCTGGCGCGTCCCCAAGTTCTACTGGACGGTCACCTCCGCGAGCGCCGTCCGGGCCGCGATCGGCACCCTGGCCGCCGCCGATGTCGGCGACGACTGGATCTGGCCGTCCGACGGCGCGCCGGCCGGTTTCCCCGACGAGAAGATCACCACGGTGATCGACGCCCGCGCTCACCTGGGCGCGAAGACCGCCGCCCTGCGCGCGCACGCCACCCAGATCACGCTGGGGCCGACCGGGCGGGCGTTCACGCTGTCCAACCGGGTGATCCTGCCGGTCCTCGGCCGGGAGCGCTATGTTCTCGCCGCCGGGGTGCCGGCAGCCGGGGATCACGGCGGCGGCCCGGAGACCGATCTGCTGGCCGGCCTGGATCTGACGACCTGATAGCCGACCGGCGGCCCCGCCTGCGAACCCCACTCGACTACCGTGGGTCCGAACATGCCGAGGCACGCGGTGCGAGGCGAGGAGCTTCTATGTCCAGGCCCGACGGATACCCCGACCACACGGTCGTCGGCCCGCCACCGGTCGATTACTCCCCGTCGGCGCCTCGTCCGGTGCGACTGCCGATCTGGATCGCAGTGCTGGCGCTGCTTGTGGGCGCCGTAGGCGTCGGCCTCTCGGTGTGGGCGCTGGTGACCTCATCGGCAAAACAGCCCGCGCCGAGTTTCGCCGGAGACTCCAAAACCAGGGTGTGCGCGGCCTTCGAGACCACTGCCAAAGCCGTCCTGTCCCAGACCAACGCCAAACTCGGGCCCGAGCCGGTCCAGCAGGCCGTGGTCGCGGCCAACGCCCGGCTCTCCTTGCTGGGCGGCGGTGACTATCTGCTGCGCCAGATCGACTCCGCCACCCCCGGGGACCTCGCCGCGGCGGTGACCGCGTTCGCCAATGACATCCAGGCCCTGGGCATCAATTACCTGGCCGGCGCGGTGTCCACTGATCCCGCTCAGGCCGAGCTGACCAAGCGGGCCGACGCGGCGATGACCGCCATCACCGACCTGTGCAGGTGAGTCCCGGTGTGATCCTGGCGGTTCTCGGGGTCGACGG
Source organism: uncultured Mycobacterium sp. (assembly GCA_964466565.1). Taxonomy (GTDB): domain Bacteria; phylum Actinomycetota; class Actinomycetes; order Mycobacteriales; family Mycobacteriaceae; genus Mycobacterium. The sequence continues at coordinate 411 of CAYXOM010000066.1, read as the reverse complement.
GATTCTCTCGGCCCTGGCCGCCTCGCTGCTGCTGCCGCTGTACCTGGGTCCGGTGGCCTTCCCGGTGAGCGCCATAGTGACCGGACTGGTCAACGCCGCTCTGGTCTGGGCCGCCGCGCAGTGGACCGACTCGTCGCGGTTGGCCGCGCTGCCCCTGCTGACCTGGCTGGCGACCGTCGCGGTCCTCGCCGTCGGTGGCCCCGGCGGTGACATCGTGTTCGGCGGGCGCGGCGTCATGGCCTACGCCGTGCTGCTCCTGCTCGTCCTCGGGGCGCTGCCGCCGGCGCTTTTGCTGCGCCGGATGGCACAGGCCGGCTAGATGTACCGGGCCATGACGTTGGTAGCAGGCGCGTCGGCTTGATGTGAGGAGAACCTCCGGGTGAGGTGTGGCTTGTCTAGGTCCACCACCAT
>CAYXOM010000065.1:0-1628 GCA_964466565.1 uncultured Mycobacterium sp. | reverse complement strand
CTGGCCCGCCAGCGCCGCCAGGACGACGCGCTGAACCCGCGCACCCGCGGCTGGGACGGCACCTGGGTCACCGCCGTGGTCACCGCCGTCGGGGCCGGGCCACGGGCCAGAGCCGAGTTGCGGACGGCGCTGGGGCACAGCAGGTTCGGCGAGCTCCGCGAGGTCGTGTGGCTGCGACCGGACAACCTGGCCGGCGCGGCGGCGGGGGACTGGAGCGGGCGGGTGCGGCTGTTGCGCAGCCGCGACGCCGACCCGGCCGGGCTGGCCGGGCTGCTCTGGGATCTGCCGGCCTGGTCGGCGCGCGGGCACGGTCTGCTCGCCGAACTCGACGCCGCCGGCGGGGGTCCCGCGCGGTTCGCCGCGGCCGCCGCCGTCGTGCGCCACCTGCTGACCGACCCGGTGCTGCCGGCCGAACTGCTGCCCGCCGGCTGGCCGGGTCCGGCCCTGCGAGCGGCCTACGGCGAGTTCGCCGCCACCCTGGCCGCCCGCCGGGATCCGGCGCCCACGGCGGCCCGGTGAGCGCCCCGGTGAGCGTGCGGGTGGTTCGCGACGGGCCGGTGACGACGGTGGTGCTCGACCGCCCGCACGCCCGCAACGCGGTCGACGGGCCCACCGCGCTGGCCCTGCACGCCGCCTTCGAGGAGTTCGACCGCGACGACTCCGCAGCCGTCGCGGTGCTCTGGGGCGACCACGGGACCTTCTGCGCCGGCGCCGATCTCAAGGCCGTCGGAACCCCGCAGTCCAACCCGGCCCACCCGACCGGCCCCGGGCCCATGGGCCCGACCCGCATGGAGCTCTCCAAGCCGGTCATCGCGGCGGTCACCGGTTACGCGGTGGCCGGCGGGCTGGAACTGGCGCTGTGGTGCGACCTGCGGGTGGTCGAGCAGGACGCGGTGTTCGGGGTGTTCTGCCGGCGCTGGGGCGTCCCGCTCATCGACGGCGGGACCGTGCGACTGCCCCGGCTGATCGGGCAGAGCCGGGCGCTGGACATGATCCTGACCGGGCGTGCGGTCGGCGCCGAGGAGGCGCTGGCGATCGGGCTGGCCAACCGGGTGGTGCCGAACGGCCACGCGCGGCGGGCGGCTGAGGAACTGGCCGCCGAACTGGCCCGGCTGCCGCAGGGCTGCCTGCGCTCCGACCGGCTCTCGGCGCTGCGGCAGTGGGGCCTTCCCGAGGCCGAGGCGATGGCCGCCGAGTTCGCCAGCCTGGCCCGGGTAGCCGACGAGACGCTGGCCGGCGCGCGGCGCTTCGCCGACGGCGCCGGCCGGCACGGCGCGCCGGGTTGACCGAGCCGCCGGCCGGCACGGCGCGCCCGGGTGATCAGCCGCCGGTGACCCGGTTGCCGGCGCCGCTGTCGTCGACCCGGGGCTGCCCGGCCCGGTAGCTCACCGAGTTGTTCAGTCCGGTGACGGTCAGGCGGTCGGTGATCTGCTCGACGGTGATCGTGTTGTCGGCGCCGGAGACGGTCACCGAGGCGCACGTTCCGATGACCGCCAGCCGGTTGTTGGAGCCCGAGACCGTCAGCGTCTTGCCCGCCCCGGCGGCCACCACTACGCTCGGCGGCGATGCCGAACCGGGTGCTCTCGCCGCTGTGCGCGCTGCTGTGCGCGGGCCTGCCCGCGCTGGCC
>CAYXOM010000064.1:0-2154 GCA_964466565.1 uncultured Mycobacterium sp. | reverse complement strand
GTGTCGATGATGTTGATCTGGTTGTCGTTCCAGAAGCAGGTGGTCGCCGCCGACGTGATGGTGATGCCGCGCTCCTGCTCCTGCTCCATCCAGTCCATGGTGGCGGCGCCGTCGTGCACCTCGCCGATCTTGTAGCTGATGCCGGTGTAGAAGAGGATGCGCTCGGTCGTGGTGGTCTTGCCGGCGTCGATATGCGCCATGATGCCGATGTTGCGGACCTTGTTCAGGTCGGTCAGCACGTCCAGTGCCACAGGAGTCTTCCCTCTTCGATTCGGTGGGTGTCGGTCAGCGGGTTGTGGCCGGGGTCACCAGCGGTAGTGGGCGAACGCCCGGTTGGCCTCGGCCATCTTGTGGGTGTCCTCGCGGCGCTTGACCGCCGCCCCCAGGCCGTTGCTGGCGTCGAGGATCTCGTTGGCCAGCCGCTCGACCATGGTCTTCTCCCGGCGGGCCTTGGAGAAGCTGACCAGCCAGCGCAGGGCCAGGGTGGTGGAGCGTTCCGGGCGCACCTCGACGGGCACCTGGTAGGTGGCCCCGCCGACGCGTCGGCTGCGCACCTCGAGGGTGGGCTTGACGTTGTCCAGCGCCCGCTTGAGGGTGACGACGGGATCGGTGCCGGTCTTGTCCCGGGCCTGTTCGAGGGCGCCGTAGACGATCCGCTCGGCCACCGACTTCTTGCCGTCGAGCAACACCTTGTTGACCAGCTGGGTGACCAGTTGCGATCCGTAGACCGGGTCGTTGACCAGCGGACGCTTGGGAGCGGGCCCCTTGCGCGGCATCAGCTCTTCTCCTTCTTCGCGCCGTAGCGGCTGCGCGCCTGCTTGCGGTTCTTCACGCCCTGGGTGTCCAGCGAGCCGCGGATGATCTTGTACCGCACGCCCGGCAGGTCCTTCACGCGGCCGCCGCGGACCAGCACCATCGAATGCTCCTGGAGGTTGTGGCCCTCACCGGGGATGTAGGCGGTGACCTCCACCTGGCTGGTCAGCTTGACGCGAGCGACCTTGCGAAGCGCCGAGTTCGGCTTCTTCGGGGTCGTGGTGTACACGCGGGTGCACACGCCGCGGCGCTGCGGGCTGCCCTTGAGCGCCGCGGTCTTCACCTTGGCGATCTTGTCGTGGCGACCCTTGCGGACCAGCTGCTGAATGGTTGGCATCTAGGAGCTTTCTCTCATCGTCGTATGTCTTCTCCTGCAGTTTTGTCCCCGCCGCGTACCCCGCGACCGGGTGTGTCGCACACAGTCGGCCACCGGGCATCCGATGCGTACTGGACATGCGAAGCGACCCGGCGCGCACGCCCGCGTCAGTGATCGTCGGCGGGAGTACCTGAGGGCCAGGCGCGATTGGAGACAATACCAGTCCGCCACCTGCCTGTAAAAAGCGGCTTCGCGCAGGTCAGCCCGAGGCTCGGCGGTGCGCCAGGCCGGCCGACAGCCGCAGCACCATACCGGAGAAGACCGCGTCGGCGTCGGCCTCCGCCCCGCCGGAACCGATCACGCCAGGATCCATCACCCCGGTCATCTCCAGCAGCACGAAGCCGTGCAGCGCCGCCCAGAACTCCAGAGCCGCGCAGAATGCGTCCTGGCCGTCGAGCCCGAAGGAGGCCAGCACCGCGATCACCGGGGCGGCGGCGGCGTGCGAGGCCGCGGTGAATTCCGGGTCGTCGCCGCCCAGTGGGGTGCGGGTGAACGCCGAGTAGCGGCCGGGGTGGTGATGGGCGTAGCTGCGATAGGCGCTGGCCATCGCCATCACCGCATCCTCGCCGGTGCGCCCGGCGCCGGCCGTGGAGAGCATCTGCAGGATGTCGTCGATCACCCGCATCCGGACCGTGCGGCGCAGGTCGTCGAGGCTGTCGACGTGGTTGTACAGCGAGGGTCCCTTGGTGCCCAGTTGGATGGCCAGCGCGTTGATGGTCAGCTCGTCCCAGCCCTCGCGGTCGAGAAAGGCCAGTGCGGCGTTGACGATCACCTCGCGGCTGAGCTTGGCCGACGCCCGAGGCCGCGGGCGTGCGCCGCCCGCGGCCTCCGGCGCCGCACCGTGTGTCATCAGCGTTGACCTCTAGTGCCCGCCCCGGCGGCCACCACTACGCTCGGCGGCGATGCCGAACCGGGTGCTCTCGCCGCTGTGCGCGCTGCTGTGCGCGGGCCTGCCCGCGCTGGCC
>CAYXOM010000063.1:0-7540 GCA_964466565.1 uncultured Mycobacterium sp. | reverse complement strand
AGCGAGACCACCAGGCCGGCCATCATCGTCATGGCGAAGACGAGTACCCAGACCTGGCCGGGGTCATGGGAGACCTGGATGTTGACGAACGGCGTCGCGCCGTCGAAACGGACCACGGTGCCGTCGCCGAGGTCCACCTGTTCGCCCTGGCCGAGGTTGACCCGCTTGACCTTGTTGAGCCGGTTCTGCTCGATCAACCGGGCGTCGAGGGTGAACAGCGACTGCGGCCGGCCGCTGTCCAGCCCGGTGTCGCCGCGGTAGATGTCCACGGCCACCGCCGGGTCGCGCAGTTCCGGGAAGCTCGACGAGAGCAGGGTGCCGTCGAGTTCCTTGGTCGGCGCGAACAGCCCGGCTATCGCGATCTGGTTCTTACGCCGCTGATCGGGCGGGTAGAGCCCGGCCGGCGGGTCCACCCGGATGGCGCCGGAGGACAGCAGGGTGAGCGAGTCGTCGGGACGGAACTGCAGGGTCTGGGTGCGGGTCTGGCCGTCGGGGAAGGTCACGGTGAAGGTGGGCGCGTAACCGTGCCCCTGCAGGTAGACCCGGTCGCCGCCGACCCGCAGCGGGTGGTTGACCCGCAGCAGGTAAGGCCGCCAGGTGCCGGCGGCGAGGTCCTCGCCGGCCTGGTAGTCGATGTTCGCGGCGAACGAGGTGGCCTGGCCGGTGGGCAGGTAGCGGGCCTGGAAGTCGTTGACCCGGATGCACATCGGGTACAGCGACGTGCCGTCGACGGTGTTGCCGGCCCGGAACGAGTCGTAGGCGGCCGGGGTGGCCGAGCAGAATCCTGGCCCGCCGTTGGCGACGACGATGACGTTGCCCTCGTAGCCGAAGAGCCGGCCGAGGGCGACCGCGGCCAGCAGTCCCAGCAGCGAGAAGTGGAAGACGATGTTGCCGAACTCGCGCAGATAGCCCTTCTCGGCGGAGACCTCCGCCACCCCGCCGTCGCCCTCGGGGTGCCGGGCCACCCGCCGCCAGCCCTTCAGGTGCGCGCCGATCCGCTCGGCCACCGCCGCGGGGGTGCCTGCGACGGTGGTCTCGGCGTGCCGGGGCAGCCGGGCGAGGTTGCGGGGCGCGGGCACCGGGACCGCGCGCAGGCTTCGCACGTGCTCGAGGGTGCGCGGTGTCAGGCAGCCCACCAGCGAGATGAACAGCAGCGCGTAGATGGCGGTGAACCAGAAGCTGGAGAAGACGTCGAAGAAGCCCAGCCGCTCCAGCCACGGCCCCAGGACGGGGTACTCGGCGAGGTAGGCGTCCACGTTGGCCTCGTTGAGGCTGCGCTGGGGCAACAGCGCGCCGGGGATCGCCGCGGCCGCGAGCAGGAACAGCAGCACCAGCGCGGTGCCCATGGAGGTCAGCGAGCGCCAGGCCCGCAGCGCGAGCGCGGTCATATCGGCAGCCGCACGTCGCGGACGAACCCGTCGCGGATCCAGGAGACCATCTCGTTCCACAGCCCGGTCACCAGGGCGAGGCCGACGGCGACCAGCAACACGCCCCCGAACACCTGGATCGTGCGGGTGTGGCGGCGCAGCCAGCCGAAGGCCCCGACCGCCCAGCCCGACCCGAGCGCGAGCAGCACGAAGGGCAGGCCCAGTCCCAGGCAGTAGGCGATCACCAGAACCACCCCGCGCGCCACGGCGGCGCCGTCGGTGGCCGAGGCGACGGCGATCACACCGGTCAGGGTGGGACCCAGGCAGGGCGTCCAGCCCAGCGCGAACACCGCGCCCAGGAGCGGGGCGCCGGCCACCCCGGCGAGCTCGGTCGGGGCGAACCGGACCTGGCGCTGCAGCAGCGGGAAGAAGCCGATGAAGACCAGGCCCATCACGATCGTGATCACGCCGCCGATGCGCTGCAGCACTACCTGATTGACGATCAGCGACGTGGTCATCCCCAGCACCGCCACGGTGCCGAGCAGGAAGACGACGGTGAAGCCGGCGACGAAGAGCAGTGCCGATCCGGCGGTGCGCCAGCGCGCACCGGAGCGCTGATCGGCGCCGACCAGCGCAGCCAGGTAGGACAGGTAGCCGGGTACCAGGGGAACCACGCACGGCGAGGCGAACGACACCAGCCCGGCGAGTACGCTCAGGCCGAGCGCCAGCAGCAGCGGTCCGGCTACCGCGGTCTCGGCGAGCCCGGTCATCTACGGGTCCTCCGTCTGCTCGGCGGCCACCCGCCGGACCACCGGGAGCAGGTCCTCGGCGAGCAGTTCGCGCAGGAACACCGCGGCCACCCGGTGCTCGCGGTCGAGCACGATCGTCGAGGGGATCACCGTGGTCGGGTAGCGGCCGCCGAAGGCGATCATGGTCCGCATCGCCGGGTCGTAGATGGAGGGGAAGGTGATGCCCCGGTCGGTGATGAAGTCCCGCGGCGCGTCGATGTCGTTGTCGCGCACGTCGATTCCCAGAAACGCCACCCCGGTGTCCCGGGTCGCTTCGTAGACCTCCTGCAGCTGGGGCATCTCGGCCCGGCATGGCCCGCACCACTGCCCCCAGACGTTGATCACGACCACCTGACCGGCGAAGTCGGTGAGCGACAGGGTTCGCGAGGGTTCCATCAGGTCGGGCCCGGACAGTGGGCCCGGCCGGCCGCGCGAGTCGGGCGGGTCGTAGGTGATGTCGGTCTGCCCGCCGGGGGCGACGAACTCGAAGGTGCCGCCTTGGGCCACCGCGCCATCGCCGGTCGTGCAACCCGGCACCAGCGCCAGCGCGAGCGCCACCAGCACCGCCGGCCCCCTCACCGGCCGGCGAGCTCCGAGTAACCCCACCCCACGTAATCCGCGCCATCCTCGCCGTCGAAGAAGAACGACGTCAGCGAGGCCAGATTGCACATCCTCCTGGTCGGGAAATGGTGCAGCGGCTGGGAGTTCATCGCCCGGCGCAGCGTCTCCACCGGGAGCTGGTGGCTCACGCACACCGCCTCGCGGCCCACTGCCCTGGCCCGGGCCCGCTGCAGCGCGCCGGTCATCCGCTCGGCGACCTCGTGGTAGGGCTCGCCCCAGGACGGTAGCCGCGGATCGCGCAGGTGCCACCAGTTGCGCGGGTTGCGCAGCGCACCGTCGCCCGGTGAGACCCGTTCACCCTGGAAAACGTTGTGCGACTCGATGAGTGCGGCGTCGGTGTCCACGGTCAGCCCGTGGTGGGCGGCGATGGGTTCGGCGGTCTCCTGGGCCCGTTCCAGCGGCGAGGCGACCACGTAGGCGATGTCACGGCGGGCCAGCCAGTCCGCCACGGCACCGGCCTGGGCCCGGCCACGTTCGGAGAGGTGGTAGTCCGGCAGCCGGCCGTAGAGGATGCCCTCTGGGTTGTGCACCTCGCCGTGGCGCATCACGTGGACCACTGTGCGTTCACTCATGACGGCTCCGCGTCGGCCGCGGCCTCGGCGGCGGCCGGCAGCGCCTCGGCGATCCGGGCGAACGCCTCGTCGTCGAGGGCCGCCGAGACGAACCAGGTCTCGAAGGCGCTCGGCGGCGCGTAGACGCCCGCGTCGAGCAGTGCGTGGAAGAACGGGGGGAACCGCCAGGTCTGGCTGTCCCGGGCCGAGGCGAAGTCGCTGACCTCACCGGAGGTGAAGAACACCGACAGGAAGTTGCCGCCCCGGGCGAGGCGGTGGGCCACGCCGGCGCCGCCCAGCGCGTCGGAGATCAGGCCGGCCAACCGCTCGGCGTTGGCGTCGAGGGCCGCGTACACCGCGTCGTCGGCGTGCCGCAGGGTGGCCAGCCCGGCCGCTACCGCGACCGGGTTGCCGCTGAGCGTGCCGGCCTGGTACACCGGCCCGAGCGGCGCCAGTCGCTCCATCACCTCGCGGCGGCCGCCGAAGGCGGCGGCCGGGAGTCCCCCGCTCATCACCTTGCCGAACGTGAAGAGGTCGGCGTCGACGGGGTCCACGCCGTACCAGCCCGACCGGCTGATCCGGAACCCCGTCATCACCTCGTCGACGATCAGCAGCGCACCGTGCTCGGCGGTGATCCGCCGCAGCGCCGTGTTGTAGCCGGGCAGCGGTGCCACCGCCCCCATGTTTCCGGGGCAGGCCTCGGTGATCACCGCGGCGATGGTGTCGCCGAACCTCGCGAACGTCTCCTCGACGGCGGCGATGTCGTTGTAGCCCAGCACGATCGTGTCCGCGGCGGTGGCACCGGTCACGCCGGGTGAGGACGGCAGCCCCAGGGTGGCGACTCCGGAGCCGGCGTCGGCCAGCAGCGCGTCGACGTGCCCGTGGTAGCAGCCGGCGAACTTCACAATCTTGGACCGGCCGGTGAACCCGCGGGCCAGTCGCACCGCGCTCATGGTGGCCTCGGTGCCGGAGTTGACCAGCCGCACCCGTTCCACCGGAGGCACGCGGTCGATGATCTCGGCGGCCAGTTCGGTTTCCCCCGGGGTGGGCGCCCCGAACGACAGGCCCGACGCCGCGGTGCGGGTCACCGCCTCGACGACGGCCGGGTGGGCATGGCCGAGGATCATCGGACCCCAGGAGCAGACCAGGTCGACGTAGCGGTTGCCGTCGGCGTCAGTCAGCCAGCAGCCTTGCGCGGAGGTGATGTAGCGAGGGGTGCCGCCGACCGCGGAGAACGCCCGCACCGGCGAGTTGACCCCGCCCGGGATCACCGCGCACGCCTGCTCGAACAGCCCGGCCGAGACGGCATCGGCGCACGTCGCCCGGGCCAGTCGCTTGCTCATGAACCCCAGTGTCCCAGCCGGGGCCCGGACTGCCACTACAAGGTGTAGCAGATCACGTCGGCGCGGCTACAGTGTAGGCTTTGCTAACCAAATCTAGGTTATGCTAACCTTACCGGCTGTGTCTCCAGTCTCCGAGAGGATGAGCCGCCGGACCCTGGCCGCCTGCGCCGGCCCGGCCGGCACCCTGACGCTGGCCGACCTCGATCGCGGGCAGCGGGCGACCGTGGCCGGCTACGGCGACGCGGTCGAACCCGCCGTCGCCCGCCGCCTGTTCGACCTGGGCCTGGTCCCGGGGACCGAGATCGCGGTGATACGCCGGGCGCCGCTGGGCGATCCCGCGGTCTACCGGGTGGGCGACTACGAGATCGCCCTGCGGAGCGCCCAGGCGCGCTGCGTGCAGGCCGAACCCGTGCGGTGAGCGGATCGGTCACCGCGACCGGGGCAGCCCGGTTCGCTCTGGTCGGCAGCCCCAACTCGGGCAAGACCACCCTGTTCAACGCACTGACCGGGCTGCACGCCAAGACCGGGAACTACCCCGGGGTCACCGTCTCGAAGTACGAGGGCACAGTGCGCCTCGACGACGGGCGCACGGTGGTCGTCGAGGACCTGCCCGGCACCTACAGCTTGGACCCGATCAGCCCCGACGAGATGATCGTCGTCGACGTCCTCGACCCCGGGAAGGACGCGCTCGACTCCCCGGACGCGATGCTGGTACTGCTCAACGCCACGACCCTGCGCCGCTCCCTGGGCCTGTTGGCGCAGGTCCAGCAGACCGGCCTGCCGGTCTGCGTGGTGCTCAGCTTCACCGACGACCTCGCACGCCGCAACGGCCGGCTGGACGTCACCGCGCTCAGCAGGGCCCTCGGTATACCTGTGGTGGCCATCCCCGCCGGCCGCCGGGAGGCGATCACCGAACTGCGCCCGCTGTTGGCCGACCACCGATCCTGGAGCCGGCCGGTGGTCGCGCCGCCGACCGGCACCGAGGAGGTGCCGGCGTGGACCGACTCGGTGCTGCGGGCGTCCGGCTACCAACTGCCCGAGGCCGACGCCCGCACCCGGCGCATTGACGCGGTGCTGCTGCACCCGGTGTTCGGCACAGTGGTGTTCGCGCTGACCATGTTCGCCTTCTTCCAGACGATCTTCGCCCTGGCAGCGCCCCTGCAGGGGTACGTCGAGGCCTTCTTCGGGTGGCTGGGCGACCTGATCGCCGCCAACGTCGGCATCGGATGGCTCTCGGCATTCCTGTCGCAGGCCGTGATCGGCGGGATCGGGGGCGTGCTGGTCTTCCTGCCGCAGATCATGCTGCTGTTCGTCCTCATCGCCGTCCTGGAGGGCACCGGCTACCTGGCCCGGGCGGCGTTCCTCATGGACCGGGTCATGGCGCGGGCCGGCCTGGAGGGACGTGCGTTCGTCGCGCTGCTGTCCTCCTTCGCCTGTGCCATCCCCGGCATCATGGCGACCCGCTCGCTGCCGTCGGCGCGAGACCGACTGGCGACCATGATGGCGGCGCCGTTGATGACCTGCTCGGCCCGGCTGCCGGTGTACATCCTGCTGGTCAGCCTGCTGCTGCCGGCCGACGCCCGCTTCGGGGTGTTCAACGCCCGGGGAGCGGTGATGTTCGCGCTCTATGTCCTGGGCGCGGTGTCGGCGATGTTGGTAGCCGGGATGTTCAAGAGACTGTCATCGCGCAGCGGGGCGGCCCTGCCGTTCTACATGGAGATGCCGCCCTACCAGATACCGAAGCTGAAGAGCGTCGCCGCCGAGGTGTGGACGGCCGCATGGTCTTTCATTCGCAAGGTCACCACGATCATCCTGGCCACCACGGTGGTGCTGTGGGTGCTGCTGAACCTGCCAGTGCGCGGCGAGGTGGAGATGTCAGCCGCCGGGGTGGACACCGCGGACGAGGCCGCCGCATCGGCCTACGTGGTGAACAACTCCTACGCGGCCGCGGTCGGCCGGGCGGTCGAGCCCGTCTTCGATCCGCTGGGCTTCGACTGGCGGATCAACATCGGCATCCTGTCCTCGCTGGCCGCCCGCGAGGTGTTCGTCGCCACCCTGGGGCAGGTGGCCGCCGCCGAGAACCCGGAGGACCCCGGGGAGGCGCTGCGGCAGATGCGGGTCCCCGACGGCGCAGCGGGCTCGCGGTTGCTCTTCGACGCGCCCACCATCGCCGCGCTGCTGGTGTTCTTCGCCTACGCACTGCAGTGCATGTCGACCGTGGCGGTGATGCGCCGGGAGAGTGGGTCCTGGCGCTGGCCGCTGATCGCCTTCGTGCTGATGTTCGCCCTGGCCTGGGTGATGGCGCTGCTGGCCAGGGTGGTCGTGGGGGCACTGGTGTGACGGCGCTGCCGCTCGGCCTGCACCCCGAACGGGTGGCCGGTGATCCGCACGCGGTGCGCTGGGTCGGACCACCCGGCGCCGTGCCGGCCGGCCGGGTGCGCACCGCGCCGGGCCGACTGGGCGAACTGTTCGCCGAGGGGATTCTGACCAGCGGACTGACCGAACACGGCGCGGTGTGGCTGTGGCTGCGCGAGGACCAGTCCTGGGCTGAGCACGGCGCCGCGGTGCGAGCGGCGCTGAGCGAGGCGATCGCCGAACCGGGCGGCTGGCGGATCGACCCGGATCCGGCCGCGGTGCTCGGCCGGGTGCTCACCGATCTGCTCGACGGTTCGGTCGGTGAGTTCGTCCGGTCCCACGGCGGGTCGGTGCGTTTCGAGGCACTCGGCGATGCGGTGGCGGTGCGACTGGGCGGGGCCTGCGAGCACTGCCCGGCGGCCGGGCAGACGCTGCGCGGGCGGCTGCTGGGCGAAGTGCGGCGGCGCTGCCCGGACCTGGTCGAGGCCGACGGCGCCGATGGCGCGCTGGTGCTC
>CAYXOM010000062.1:0-9699 GCA_964466565.1 uncultured Mycobacterium sp. | reverse complement strand
GGCGCGGGAGGCGGTGCTCAGGGCGGCGAAGAGCAGCGAGCCGTCGGCGTTGAGCCGCAGCGCGTCGAGGGCGGCGTCGGCGGCGCCGGACACCGGGATCGCGGTGAGGCGGCCGCTGCCGACCGACACAACCGCGACGTCGGCGCCGTGGTCGCCGCAGCGCGCGACGTACAGGGTGTCACCGGCCGGGCTGGCCGCCAGCCCGCGGGCGGCGACGGTGAGCTCCCGGGCGGCCAGCGCCGCGCCGGTGGCGTAATCGACCGCCACCACGCTGTCGGCGGCCGGGGTGGCCGATCGCACGTAGGCGCGGTCGGCGGCGGCGACGGCATAGGGTTCGGCGACGGTGGCGACGGTCCGCACCGTCAGGCTCGACACGTCGATCACCGACACGGCGTCCTCGCCGTAGTGGGCGGCGACCAGGGTCCGGCCGTCGGGGGCGACCGCCAGGTCGGTCACCGCCCCGGGCAGACCCGCCAGGGCCGCACCGTCCGGGGCGCTCGGCGGCGCCGGGTGCCGCGCCGGGATCGGCGCCAGCCACAGCGAATCGCTCGGTCTCTCGGCGACCGCAGTCGCACCCTTCACCATCACCACTACCTCCGTCGGCCGGCCGCGCGCGAGCGCCACCAAGCTCCTCAACTTCACCTGGGAAATTCGTTCCGGCGCGCGGTGCGCTGCCCGTCTGAAGAGTCTAGCCGGAAAACCGAGACCGGACGCCAGCCCCCGACGGAGCCCCGGTAGGCGCAGCAGCGGGTGCGGCGAAGATCACAGCGGACCTACCCTCACAGCATCCGTTCGACGACGGCCCGGGATCGGCGCGGATCGGTGCCCCCGACGTAGGCGGGCTCGGTGTGGGCGACCGTCGTCCCACCGGCCACCCGGCACTGCGCCTGCCGGAACTCCGGCAGGATGCCCATCGCGGCATGGCCGGCGTTGATGGCCGTCCAGGTGGCGGCCCGACGGGCGGCGCGCTCCACCGGGTTCGGCGGCCGGTACATCACCATCTGAGCCGCCCAGTCGGGCATCGCGTCGCGGATCGCCCAGTCGAAGAACTTCACCTGCGCCGGAGCGTCGGGGTTGTCGGCCAGCGCCGCACCGGTGGTCATTGCCGCACCGTGGGTGAGCGCGAGGCGGGGCAGATAGGACCGCAGGCAGTCCAGGGTGTCGGCCTTGGTCGCCGGCAGATCCGTGCCGCCGAGGGCCCGGCCGACCCGGACGAACTCGGCGTAGTAACGGTCCATGTAGCGCAGGGGCAGGGGGTGGTACCTCTCGTGGGCGGTGGCGATGCCCCAGACCACGGTGGCGTAGTTCCAGCGCAGCCAGTCCGGATCGTCGGCGTCGTAGACCAGCCCGTCGGGCCGCACCCCCTTGACGGTGTGGTGCATGGCCCGAACTGTCTGGGCGAGTTTCTCGGCGGTCTCGGTGGAGCCGTAGGCGGTGCCGATGAAGAAGGCCACCGAATGCGCCAGGCGCAACTGGGCGCCCTCGGCGTCGAACCGCCCGGTGGGGTTCCCGGCGGCGTCGCGTTCGACCACCCGGGAGTGGTCGGAGCCCATCCAGTAGATGCTCGGGTCGAGGCGCTCCATGAACGCCGCGCACTGCAACCCGAAGATGAGAGCCGGGGTGTGGGAGTGCACGTACCAGACCGCGCTGCCCGGACCGAACCACCCCGGGTCCCCCTGCGGGCCCGCGAATTCGAGGCCGCGGAAGAAACGCCGCCGGATGTCGCGATCGAAATCCGCCCTGAACTTCTCTTCGACGACCTGGTGCGGCAGCATCAGCTTCATCGGGCCGGATCCCCTTCCGCGGCGGTCTCATCCCCCGCCGCCAACCTAACACCGCTCAACCGGCCGGGCGCGCGCCGCGCCCCAGCACGAGCACGTCGGCGGCCGACACCGGCATGCGCTCCGGCAGCCGCAGCCTCAGCATGCCGTCATCCACCCGCCAGTCGACCGGTTCGTCCAAGCCGAGGATACGGACGTCGCCGACCACGGTCGCGTCGACGCCGCGCAACCCGAAGCTGCGGATCAGCTCGGTCGGGGTGATGATGTCCTCCGGGCGCTCGTTGCGGTTGGCGCCGAAAGAGTGACCCACTCCCCGGGTGGCCTCCCACTTCCCGGCCTGGATGTCCTCGAACGTCGCGTACTCGGGGGTGCGGATGTCGTAGTGGCGGTTCGCCGGGAAGGTCAGCGATTTGTGCCGCTGCGGGATGTGCGACCAGAACCGCTGCACCAGGGCGCCACCCGCCCGCGCGAGGGCGTCGCCGACGGCGCCGCGGTGGGCCGGCGGCTCGACCCAGCGGTCGTTGACCACGCCGTCGGGGACGGTGTTGTAGTAGCGGGCGAACAACGCCGGCAGATCGCCGCCGGCGGGCCAGCAGATGTCGTTCCACAGCACCGAGGGCCGGTAGCGGTCGATCAGTTCGCGCACGTGCCCGTCGGCGTAGGAGACGTAGTCGGGGGTGTGCGGCACCGCCAGGAACGCGTCGGCGGGATTGCTCAGCAGGGCGTCGTTGTAGGGCCAGTCGTAGCCACCGGAGTAGTACAGGCCCATCCGCATCCCGGCGTCGAGAACCGCGCGGCGCAGATCGCCGACAAGGTCGCGCCGGGCGTGGTAGCGGCCCTTGCGGGGATGCTGCGAGAAGGTGGGCCACAGGCAGAACCCGTCGTGGTGCTTGGTGGTCAGCACCACGTACTGCGCGCCGGCGTCTCGGCAAACCCCGGCGATGGCGTCCATGTCGGCGCCGGCGGTGCCCGCGTCGAAGGGGGCGACGAAGTCGTCGTAGGTGGCCGTCGGCCCGTAGGTGTCGCGCTGGTGCTGCCAGGTCGGACTGCCCGGCAGGCGGCTGCTGTTGAGGTACCACTCCGCATAGGGGTTGTCCCGCAGCATCCGCGCGGGCCCCTCGTCGCGGAGCAGGTGCTGGATGTCGGGGACCCGGGGCGCCCAGCCCGGCACCGAGTAGAGGCCCCAGTGCAGGAAGACCCCGAGCTTGGCGTCGTCGTACCACTGCGGCAGCCGATGGCCCGACACCGAGTCCCAGTCGGGCAGATAGGTCATCGGGAGAGGGCCTCCTCGCTGACCGGCCGGGCCCGGTCCAGCAGTGCGGCCACCACCGCGGCGGTGCCGCCGACGAGGATCACCAGCGACCATACCGCCAGCGCGTCGGTGCCGGCCAGCACGTAGTGCGCGGTGGCCAGCGGCCAGGCGGCGTAGGCCAGCGTGTGCGCGCGCGGGAACCATCGCCGCGGCCGCGGGCCGCGCAGCCGGCCCAGCAGCCACACCGCCGCACACAGCCAGAACGCGCCGACGCCCAGCGCCACCGGGACCGGCCGCCACGACGCGGTGAAGGGAACGAGCACCTGCACCACGGTGAAGGGCTCGTAGGTGTCGACCAGCAGCAGGCCCAGATGCACCGCCAACAGGCCGAGTGCCAGCGCGACGAGCCTGCGGTGCAGCAGCACCGCCCTGGGCGCCGGGGCCCCGCGGTGGCGCCGTGTCGTGGCGACCAGCCCGAAGACCAGCACGGCCGTAAGCACGCACCACGCGGTGATGCCGGAGGCCCGGATCAGCACCCAGGTCCACGACACGGTCTCCAGTGCCTCACCCACCTGCGGCTCCCAGCAGATGCGGCGTGCAGCCCGCAGCGGCCAGCCACCCGGCGCAGGAACGGCCGCGGACCAGGGCCACCGTTGCGGCGGCCTCCGCGCGCCAGCCGCAGTCGGCCAGCACGGTCGCCTGCACCACATCCGAGCGGGCCGGCCGGCCGGTTCGCGGCTGCACGACGTGGTGCGCCCCGGCCCAGCGCCGCCGCAGTGTCGACGACGTCGCCACCGCGGGTCTGCGGGGGTCCAGGTCCAGGATGCGGATCTCGCTCACCGGCGCGCGCCGGTCGTCGCGCATGGACACCCGCCAGCTCCTGGAATCCGGGGGCAGCCCGCGGGTGACGACGTCCCCGCCGACACCGACCAGAACACCATGCGCCCCGGCCTCGAAGATCTCCCCGGCGACGACGTCGCCGGCCAGTCCCTTGCCCACCGCGCCGGGGTCCAGGCCCACCCCGGCGGGCAGCGAAACCGAGGAATCGCCGATGCCTACCCCGGCCATCCCCGGCGCGGGTAGCGGTGCGGTCGGCAAAGCCATTGCGGTGCAGGCGAAGTCCTGCCGGTAGCCCAGGGCAAGCATGGTGGCCAGCACGCTGGCGTCGACCTCGCCCGCACTCCAGGCGTAGGCCTGCGCGCACACCTCGACCAGCCGGCGCAGATCCTCGCTCACCGCCACCTCGCCGGCACCGGCGCGGGCGTTGAGGCGATTGAGTTCACTGTCGGGCCGGAACCGCGACCAGCAGGCCTCCAGCAGTTCGACCCGCAGCACCGCGAGGTCGGCGAGTCGCTCCGCTGCCCGGCCGGCCGCCCAGACCACGACGTGCAGATCGCTGCCCATGGCCCGGGTCCGCCGCTGCGCTCGCCGCATCGTCAGCTGCTGTAGGTCGCCGTGTCGCGGTCGAGGGGGGTCGGCGATCCGGTGGAGCCGGGCGGTCGGGTCTCCTCGGCGATGCGCTCGACCATCTCCAGGTCGGCTACCGACCCGCGGGCCAGTTCGCCGGCGACGCGGCGAAGCTCGCTGCGGTACGCCTGCAGCCGGGCGGCCTCGGCGGTGAGCTGCTCGGCGTAGGAGTCCAGTTCGGCCCGCTGGCCGCCGTCGGGCTCGGTCTGCGCGGTCTCGGCGGAGCGCACCGCGATCAGGCCCGTCAGCCCGGCGCAGGCCCCGACCGCCAGGCCCGTGGCGACCCAGCCGTCGAGGCGGCGGCGCCCTCGGGGCATCGGACCTCCTTCGACCGGGTGTCTTCCCATCGTGCGTGCGGGATCCGCCGCGGGCAAGGCGGGCGGGCGACCGGCCTGGATAATGGCCCGATGGGGACGGTGCGGGGCCTGATCGCGGCCGCCTGCGCGGTGGCGTCGCTGCTGACGGGCGGGGGCGCGGGCCGGCCCGGGCCGGCACCGGCCGCTCCGGCACCGCTCACCCCGGCCGCGGACGCCCCGCCGTGGGATCACGACAGCGTTCGGTTCCTGGGGCCCGGCGACGAGTTGGGCCAGGCCGAACTGCTCGACGCGATGAGCCGGCGCGGGTCGGTACGGGACCTGTCCGCCGAACCGATCGGCGACCGCCAGCTCGCCGCGCTGCTGTGGGCGGCACAGGGGGTGTCCACGCCGTCGGGAATGCGCACCGCCCCCTCAGCCGGTGCCCTGTTCCCGCTGGAAACCTACGTTGTCACGCCGGCCGAGGTGCTGCGCTACGTACCGGCCAGCGCCTCGGTCGAGGTGCGAACGGACTCACGGGCCAGGGAGAGCATTACCGCGGCGATCTCCGGTGCGACCGTCTCGCAGGCCTACGCCATCGTCGTCATCACCGGGGTTCCGGCCCGCATCACCGGCAAGTACGCCGAGCGTGGAATCCGTTACATGTGGATGGAGGCGGGGCACGCCGCGCAGAACCTGCTGCTGGCGGCTGCGGCCATGGACCTGGGGGCGGTGCCGATCGGGGCCTTCGACGACGCCGGAGTCGGTGGGGCACTCGGGTTGTCCGACAACGAGATTCCGCTATACCTCATCCCGGTCGGGCGCCTGCAAGCCTGACATGATCTGGCTGAAGCTGGCGCTCGGCGCGGCGTTCATCGGCCTGGGCGGCCAGTACTTCGTGCGCGGCGCGGTCGCACTGGGCGTGCGACTGGGCGTTCCGACCACCATCGTCGCGGTGACCTGGGCCGCATTTGCCACCAGCAGCCCGGAGACGTCGATCGCGGTGAACGCCGCCCTGGAGGGCGCCCCCGCGATCGCGCTCGGCAACGCTCTGGGCGCCAACATCCTCAACGTCGCCCTGGCGATGGGCATCGCCCTCAGCGCCGGGGCACTGGCCATGCCGGCCGGGGTGGAACGCCGGGACTGGCCGGTGGCCCTGGCCGCGCCGGTGCTGACCGGCGTGCTCGCTCTCGACGGCTCTGTGAGCCGAGGCGACGGCGTGGTGCTGCTGGCTGCGTTCGCGATGTGGCTGACATCGACGCTGCGCGAGGCGCTGCGGAGCCGCGCCGGTGCCGACGCCGAGCGCGAGGTCGCCGGCTGGTGGCGGATCATCGCGCTCTCGGTGACCGGAGTGGGGCTGCTGGTGGTGGCCGGAGGCCTGATCGTCGACGCCGCGGTGGCACTCGGCGAACTGATCGGCTGGCGGGAGTTCGTGATCGGCGCGACGCTGGTCGCGATCGGGACGACCCTGCCGGAGGTGGCCACCATCCTGATCTCGCGCTGGAAGGGCCACAGCGAGATCGGAGTCGGTGCGGTGATCGGCAGCAACATCTTCAACGGGCTGTTCATCGTCGGACTGGCCGCAACGATCCACCCGATCTCTGTCGACCCTCGGGTGGTCTACGTCGGCTTGGGTTTCGGGCTGCTCGCCCTGCTGTGGATGCGTCCGCGGGCCGGGATCATGCCGCGGTCACGGTCGGTGCTGCTGCTGGGAACCTACTTCGCCTACCTCGCGGTGATCCTGTCGCTGGGCCCCGCCCAGGCCCTGGCGGGTGATCTTCGATTCAGGGCAACCTGACCCGCACTCCCTCCGACGACGCGGACTCGCGCAGGACCAGCGCGACGGGCACCGTTCCCACCGGCACGTCGAAAGCCAGGTCCACCTCGATGCGCTGCCCGGGTTCGAGCCGGGTGGAGGGCACATCGAGGTTGCCGTAGATGTTGGCGGCGGTGCTGACCGCGAAACCCCCGCCGGTGCTGTCGAGCAGGGTCTGATAGCGGTCGACGAAGGTGTGCCAGCGGTCGCCGGTGTTGCGCACCGACACCGCGGCGACGACGTAGACCCCCCGCGCCTCGATCGACAGCCCCGGGGTCTGGACATCCCCCACCGTGGATGTCTGCGACACGTCGCGCACCGCGAACTCCAGGGCGCCGTCGCGGACCGGGGCGCCCGCGGCGGCACCGGTCCCGGGCACGGTCCGGCCGCACCCGGTCGTCGCCAGGATCATCACGGCCGCCAGGGCCGTCGCCGCTACCAGCCTCAACGCTGATTGGGCGCGCTGTGGTGAGGGCCCCCGGCGAAATGGAGGACCGGCCCGACCGCCACCCAGTCGCCGGACGTTAGACAGGTGTACCGGTGCCGGCTGTTCGCAATGAGCCCCCGCCAGTTTCCGGGCGGCCCGAGGCTCGCCTCCCGAGATACTCAGCACGGTCCGAGCGAAGGCCGGCTCGGTGGTTATCGCGTACACCGAAGCGGCCGGCAACCTCGCCTCAGCACGGTAAGCCGCGCACAGCAGTTCATCGGTCGGCAGCCAGACCCGGGTGGTCGTGGAAGGCGAGGTTGATTCCCTCGATAAGCCACGGAACGTCGGATGCCACCTACCTGATGCCACCTACCTGATGCCACCTTCCTGCGGCGCGGCACCCGCGCCGCCGGGACTATTGAAGTGCCCCCACTGGGACTCGAACCCAGACTGGGCGGATTTTAAGTCCGCTGCCTCTGCCAATTGGGCTACGGGGGCCCCTCCCTGGGCGGGCATCTTCAACCTACCGGCGACGGGTGGCGCGCCCGTTGCACCTGCCGCTGCAACGTTCGCAAGAGCATCGGCAGCGGCTGCAAAGTAGTCCTTGAACCGGCGCCTCACACCGAGAGCGCGATGCCGTCGAGGATGTCGTGCTCGCTGACCACCAGGTCGTCCAGGCCCGCCCGCTCCCCCAGCGCGGCGGCCAGTTCCCGCACGACGATCGCCCCACCGCCGATGACGTCCACCCGGCCTTCGTGCATGGGGCCCAGCGCTGCGCGCTGTGCGCGGGTCATTCCGATCAGGTCGTCGCACACCGCGAGTAGATCGGCGAAGCCCACCCTGGAGAGATGGATGGCCTCGGAGTCGTAGTCGGCCAGCCCGAGGGCCAGCGCGGCGACGGTGGTGAAGGTGCCGGCCACCCCGACCCAGGTGCGGGCCTGCTCCACCGGCACCACCCGCAGCGCCTCGCCGAGACGCTCACGCACGACGGCGCGGGCGGCCTCGATCTCGGCGGTCCTGGGCGGATCGGAGTGCAGGAAACGCTCCGTCATCCGCACGCACCCGATGTCGGCGGAGTGACCGGCTCGGACACCGCCGGCGGCGGGGCTGTCGCCGAGCACCACCTCAGTGGAGCCGCCACCAAGGTCGACGACGACGAAAGGACCAGCAGCCGAATCCAATTCGCCTACTGCGCCGTTGAACGACAGCTGCGCCTCCTCGGTGCCGCTGATCACCTCGGCGACCGCACCGCGCAGCACCGACGACAGCAAACCGGCGGTCATCGCGAAGAACTCCTCGCGGTTGGCCGCGTCGCGGGTCGCCGAGGTCGCCACCATCCGCAGCCGCCGGACGTCGTGGACATCCAGCAGCCGAACGTAGTCGGCCAGCGCGACGCGGGTGCGCTCCAGCGCCTCGGGCGCGAAGCTGCCGGTGGCATCCACCCCCTGACCGAGACGAACGATGCGCATCTCGCGGTGCACGTCGCGCAACCGGACACCGCCGGGGCCGTGGTCGCGGTCGGCGATCAGCAGCCGGATCGAGTTGGTACCGCAGTCGATGGCCCCAACCCGCTCGGTGCTCACGCCCAGTCCTGCCGCACCAGGATCCCGGCCATCGCCGGCTCCCCGGCCAGGAGTCCCAGCGCCTCGTCGCCGAAGGGATTGACCCCGCGACCCTTGGCCAGCGAGTGCGCCATGAGCACGTGCAGGCATTTCACCCGGTCGGGCATCCCGCCGCCGGAGAAGGAGGTGCCCAGGGGCTCGATGGCGTCACGCTCGGCCAGATACTCCTTGTGCGCACGACGGTAGGCCCTCGCCAGATCGGCGTCGGAGGTGAGCCGTTCGGTCATCGCGCGCATCAGTCCCTCGGACTCCAGCCGGCTCGCCGCGGCGGTCAGCACCGGATGCGTGAGGTAGTACAGGGTGGGGAACGGCCTGCCGTCGGGAAGTCTCGGCGCCGTCGCGATCACGGCCGGCTCCCCGTTCGGGCAGCGGTAGGCGATGGCGAGGACGCCGCGCGCCGGGCGGCCGAGTTGGCGCGCGACGGTCTCCAGGTCAGCGGGATCAACCACCCGGAGCCGGTGGGGGCGGAGGTCCAGGCGGCGGAGCCGGGGCCGGCGGGGTTTCGGTGAGCGGCGGACCGTGTGGCACGTCGGCGATGGTGTGCCACAGTGCCGAGTACCACGGGCCGTCACCGCGCACGTTCTGCGGCGACGGCCCGGACTCCGCGGCGACGGCACCAGGCGGCAGCTGCACCTCGTAGGGAATGTCGCCGGGCATCACGAAGCCGAGCCGTTCGCGGGCCTGCGCGGCGATGTAGACCGGGTCGGCCAGCTTCGCCTTCTCCCCCTGCAGGTCGGCGATCTGGGCGCGCAGGGCGGCCTCGCTGGCGGCCAGCTGCCTCATCTCGGTGCGCTGCCAGAAGAAGGTGCGGACCGGACCGGCGATGGTCAGCGTCAGCACGCACACCACCGCGGCCAGGATGGCCGCCCGCCGGGCGGTCAGCCCGAATTGCTGCTCGCCGCGCTCGGCGACCGAAGCGCTGATGGCGCGGCGGATCGGTTCGGCGATGCCGTGGCCGACCGACTCCGCCTGGGAGCGCAGCGTCCGCCGGGTCGACTCGCGGGGGCCGGTGCCGGCCTGCGCGCGAGTGCGCCGGGCCGC
>CAYXOM010000061.1:0-10265 GCA_964466565.1 uncultured Mycobacterium sp. | reverse complement strand
GGGATTTGGAATGCCCGGTGACGCAACGCTTCGTGTGGTCGAACTCTGGAAGTCTCGAAGCGGGCCAACTGACTATGTCACGATGCAAATGACGGGACGCGGACTAGTGCCCTATTGCCCAATCGAAGATCAGATCGCGAACTGGGGTGTGAGCGCTGAGTGAGCGTTTCTCGACACTTAGACTGATCTGAGCTTCGGCCTGCTCCGCTCACTCAAGTGACTCGGCAGCAGCCCGGCGGCCACGGCAATGGCCTCGTGATCCGGGTACAAGTAACGCTCTGTCGTCGTAAGGCTCCCGTGGCCGGCGATCTTCTGTAGGACGTGGGGCTTGGCGCCGCTAGCCGGGACCAATTTGGGACCACACGTTCAGCGCGCCTCTGAACGACCTGCACGTTCATGCACGATCTGCGAGCCCCGATTAACGCGCATACCGGGCTTTAGCAGGGCCAACGTGCCAGGCCCATTTCCTGGGGGTCAAGTGGTCGCAGGTTCAAATCCTGTCAGCCCGACGCAGTTCAGAGGGGGTCTCCCGCCGCACCGCGCGGCGTGGTGAGCAGCAGGTGCCCACCGGCGACAGCAGTCAGCCCGGAAGTGCCACCTTCGAGCGGCCCGGCAGCGCTACACCGTGCCCGCTGAGCGAGCGGTGGTGTCCTTGCCAGACCCTTCATCACTGGCAAGAACACCACCGAGTCTGCGGGACCCAGTCCTGGTAGTCCCGAATCTTCGCAGCAGAACGAAGCCAACTAGCGGGATGATCCCCGCGGTGACTCCAATCGGTATCGGGTGCGGAAGCGCAAACTCCCATGCCCGCCCCTGCCAATCCGCAGGCTACTGCGACGGCAAGGCGCAAATGCAATGGAGTGTGCCTGCTTGCGAGGAAGACCGCGATGGCACCAAATCCGCCGGCAACCCCGCGTGGCAGCAGCGGTAGTTCATCCCAGAGCTCCGGGCATCAACATCCATGGCAAGGGCGTCACGGTCAGTAGAGCAAAAACCAGCAGAGACGGAATCTGTTTGACCCGCGCGGTACCGAAGAGGACTGTCGTCACACAGGTCATAAAGATGGCCGTAGGCGGTCATCGCCAGTAGAACCGGCATGACTATGGGGTACGACGCCTTTGAACCCTCGCTGATTTACAGTGAAAGTCCTCCGCCTTGGCGAGCAGAGTCAAGCCCAGCACCCCGGCGATCCTTAGCGCGAGCTGGTGTTCTGCGAACAAATTCGGCCTTGCCCGCCGGCCATCTAGATCTGGTCCCTCAACCGGGCCAACGCGGTTCCCAGCATTCGTTCGACCTGCTCGGGCTCCACACCCATCCGTGCGGCGATGCAACTCTGGGGGACGCCGTCACGGAAACGCAGCATCATCACCACGCGTTCGGCATCCGGCAACATTGTTAGCAGTGGCTGCAAATTCTCCCAAGCCCCGACGGGCACCCTGCCCCCCTCCAGCGCGCGTGCGCCTGGCCAATCAGCCGATTCGAAAAGCACCGCCATTGCCGATCCCTCCAACAGTTTGGCAACGACTCTTCTGCAGTGGAATCAGAGGTACGAGAAACCCGGAACTTTCGGGCGAATGCGTTTTCCCTAAGCCTGCACAGCGAGTTCACCGAGGTCTAGGGGAAGCGTTGCAAATTTGACACTACGCCTCGCAGCCCGGGAAAGCAACCGTTTGCTCACTCGGCGTTGATAATTGCCGAGGTGTCGGTGTGCTCGACGACGGCGTGCGCGACATCTGACAGTCTTTGGTGCGTTCGGCGGGCGTGGTTTCTCAACATGGTGAAGGCCTGATCCATGTCGACCGAACCACGTTCAGCAATAACTCCTTTGGCCTGCTCGATGATGATCCTGGTGTTCAGGGCGGACTGCAGCTGCTGGTTGATCACATCGGCTCGGGTGAGAATCCGTTGGTGCAGAATGCCAATCGTGGCTACATCGGCGAGTGCCTGGCCGACCTCGATATCGGCTTGAGCCAGACGGCCAATGTCATTTCCGAACAGGTTCAGAGCGCCGACCCGCTCATCACGCAGGCGCAGCGGCAGCGCAGCCACCGATCGGTACCCGTACTCGGCTGCTCGCTCGGCGAATTCCGGCCACCGCTGCGGGTCGACACGCAGATCTTCGACGACGACCTGCGCACCGGTTCGGAAGGAAAGCAGGCACGGGCCGGTGTCCGCCTCAATCTGGAGCAGCTCAAGCAGCCGGGTCTGTTCGCTGCTCGACGCCAAAACGTGGAGTTCACCCCTAATGTCGCCAATCAGGATTCCGGCTGCGGTGATGGGTAGCAACACCATCGAACTGTCGACGAGTTGTTGGGAGAGTTCGACTGCGTCGTAGTCGTCCACCAGGGTGTCAGCCAAACCAACAAAGGCTTTAGCCAGCTGGCTGTAGTTATCCATTTCGATCCCTTCGGTTCTGAGTCGTGTGGCGAGCAGGCGATAGCGGGAACTGGGCGCGGATCCTCACTGCGGTTCCTCGCGCTCGGAGACAAGGTCGATATCGGGATCAGGATCGAATCGAAGCCGACCGCCTATCACATCGCCTGCCACGTCGATGATCAACCTGTTATTCGCGAAAGCGAAGGCCTGCAGCCGAACGTAGGCCGTTCGCGCATCAATGCTCAGTTGGGCCATCACCATTCCGGTGGCTTGATGAACCTCCCGGGCGCTTGGGGGCTGATTCCACCACGGGCCGAGCGACGCGGGAACCCCTCCACCCGAGTCGCTTTTGAGAAGAATTGCGGTGAGAAGTTCGGCGATAGCGACAGCATCGGCAAATTGGGTTGCGCTCAGGTATTTGCCGGCCTCGCAATGCAGCTCCACCACGCCGACTCTGATAGCGCCGATCGCGAGCGGCATGGCGTAGAGACTGCCGATGCCATAGTCGGCAACCTCTGAGGCGAAAACCGGCCAGACTTGTTGAACGCGCGTGAAATCAGGTGCCGATATCGGCAGAGCTCGGCTGATCGCATCGAATGCTGGCCCCTGGCCTAGCGTCACCTGTGTCCACTCGACCCGATGCGTGATCTGGTCGCTGGCGCAAAGCACTTCCAAACCGATACCGGGTGTTTTTATCAAGATGCCGACCCCCTTTACCGGCAGGACCGATAGACATGCCGCGCAAAGGCGATGGGCGGGGTCCGGTGAGTCGTGAACGCTGTCGATTGCCGCCAGGAACTTGACCCTTGCACCCATAGAGCCATCGGTGGTCACGGTCCAATCCTGGATCGCCGATATTGCGCGGCCCCCTGATATCGGCGGTACGAACCCAGCAGCAATCCTGGGATTACCGCGCCAGTAGACGACGGATTCACGGTTGGCTCGTTCCCCCGTCCTGCTGCAGCGCAGCCCCAGGCGGGCACCTGGCCAACAACCGCACCTCGTATTCCCGAGGAGGACCACGCTACTGCCGGGGAGGGCGCTGGGAACTCGAATCGTCACTTGGATCAAGAGCCGCCACGGTCTGACCCGTTCGGGATGGCGCGGAGTCCGTCGATGCCGGCCCGTCGAGGTTTGATGCCCGTTTTATGTGGGTATAGACAGAACGTCAGTTTGGCGAGTCGGAGGCACCGCGAGAATGATCACTCTCGGAATTGTTCTTTTCGTTCTCGGATTCGTGTTCAAAATCTCGGTTCTATCGTCCATCGGGGTGATCCTGCTGTTGGTTGGGGGAGTGCTCTGGATTCTTGGGTCACTGGGACACGCAGTCGGCGGTCGGCGCCACTACTACTGACTGAAACGTCTCTTGAAGACAGGAGCGCCCGCCATGACACAACACCACCCCACCACAGATTCAGCTCGTCGGCCGACGCCGCCCGAACACACGCCGCGACTGCGGTTGAAACCCAAGGCATCCCATACGGGGTACGTCGATGGGGCGTGGTGGCCTAGTAGTGATGACCTGATTAAGGAGCTGCCGGACTTACTGGCGGTCCTCGCAGTGCGACTCGGGCCAGTCGATCGGGTGTTGTACAAGGTCGGCGACTGGACTAGAGCACCGGCGAAGCTCGTCACCGCCGACGGAGCGGTGCGTCTCGACGGATACCGACTTCAGCTTCCCAACACCATCGAAGTCCTAGGGCGACGTGGTGACAGAACCGTTCTTCTTGTGGTTCCGCCGCACACCGAGCCGGACCGCGCACACACCACCTTGATGGCGGCTGCCGCCGCGAACAACGAATCGACCGCCGATGGCCTGCTCATGCTCAGCCTGCAAGAGGGGGAATCCAGTGCCGAGCGAGTGGCCGCGCAGGACCGGTGGGATTCCGAAGGTGGTGCCACGGGTTAACTCGTCCTAGGCGATCGCTTCAACACGCATTCGCAAAGGAGCATCAGCGTGAAACAAGATGTTGGCCTGAATTATTCGGATCGCTGGCTGAGATTCAGCACCGGGGCGTTTCTAGGCTTCTTGGTTGGCGTCATCCTCGGCCTCGCCTCATGCCAGTCTGCTGCATGCCCGAGTTCCCCCGTCGGCATTACCAACCCGGTAAGCGAACAGAGATGAGCGGAGCCGGAGTGCGGTTCAGGGCAGGTCTGGTCGAAAAGGCAGGGCTGTTGTTCAGTTATTCAGCCGATGGAAATGAGCTGACCGATCGATTCCTCGGAGAGATCCGCTTCGCAAGTCGCCGTCACCGCTAACCGGTTCACGATGATCGCACCGTTGTGGTTGTCCAGGAAGGCGATGTCGGCCGCGTCACGGCCGGTCGCGATACGAACCAGCGTCTGCCTCGGCGCGAGCAACGTCCCGTCGACCACTCGCCAGTACCCGTCAACGTAGGCCTCGGCGACGGCATGGAAGTCCATCTGGTTCAAGCCCGGTGCGTACACCGAGACGACCCGTGCCGGCACGTTGACCGCGCGGAGCAGTGCGACAACCAGGTGTGCGAAATCGCGGCAGACTCCGGCGCCGGCTAGTAGCGTATCAATCGCTCCATCGATTGGGTCGCTGGAGCCGGGCACGTAGTTCACGCGGCTGCCTACCCACAGTGAAACTTTCTCCAGCAAAATTGCTGCACCGACGTAGTCACCGAATTCCCTTGCTGCGAATCCATATAACTTGTCCGACTCGGCGTAGCGGCTGGGGCGCCGATACATCGAAAGGTCATAGTCGGTCACCGGAGCCGGACCGGTTCGGCCCACGATCGTCGCCGCGTAGTCGACCTTCAGCGTGCCCACCGCAGCGTCGAGTTGATGGATGCGATTCCCATGGATACCGCTGATTTCCCGTGGCTGCATGGTGTTTCCGTTCACCGTCAGCCGCAACGCCTCGGAGACTTCAGTATCCGGATGCGGTGCGACCGCAATCTGGAACTCCAATGTCGTCGGCGCGGTAATCTCCACTTCGAGCACCGCGGCGACGTCGCGCTTCATCTGGTCAATGATGCACCCCTGCACGCCGACTCGCCCACCGATCCGTCCGGCCGGTTTGGCTTTGACCACGATCTCGGTGTCGGAAACTGCCTTAAACCGAAGAAAGCCGTCGCTCTCGATCATCTAAGGGAAACCGCCCGGTTTTTCCTGCTCCACCGACGTCACCCACTGGCAACTCGCCGAGAACCACCGTCGAAATCCTCAACATCATCGACGACCACTCCCGAGTCCTGCTGACAAGCCTGGCCCGCCGCACCATCGCTGGCGGCCGCGCCGGCGTCGTAGCTTTTGTCAGTGATTTGCGGAGCCGGATGATGGTTTCTTCGAGGTCGGTGTCGACCGCGTGGGGGTTGGTGTGGGGTCGTCGGGAGGGGGGTTGGAAAGCGGCGGCTCCTTCGGTTTCGTAGCGTTTGACCAGTTGGTGTACCCACTAGCGGAACAGGCCGTAGTCGCGGGCGACTTCGCTTTTGCTGCGTCCTTCCAGCACGACGGCAGTGATGACGAGCTGGGCCTTGGACATGGGCTGACCTTCCAAAACATCGTGTCAACTATGTCGCGAGACAGCTGCCAACTATGTCCTGGAATCAGACACTGTCAGCCCGACTCTGTCAGCCCGACGCATTTCAGAGGTGGTGTTGATCTTGCCCCGGCCTGACCTACACACGATGCAGCACCTCAGCTGTACAACAGGTACCCCGCGCGGCTCGCGCCGAACTGGGCAGCCGCCTGGTCCCACGCTGCCAGCAGCGGCGCGAGTCGGCCGGCGTTGATCGCCAGGCGCACCTGATCTGATCCGGTGAGCAGGTCGATCGACGGTCCCCAGGCGAAGTCCTGCGGATGCTGCGTGCGGATCGTGTCGATGAGCAGCAGCGCCGTGCGGACCGGTCGGTATGCCTGCCGGTCGGTGATGGTCAGCCGGACGGCCGGGATGTTCTGTCCGGGATACTTTGCGGCGGTGGCGGCGACCGGGACGGTGATGGCCTGGAAGGCGATGCCCGGCAGGGCAAACGCGTTCATCGTCGCGGCTACCGCCGTGGCATCCAGCCAGGGCGCCCCGATCTGCTCGAAGGGCCGGTCGGTGCCGCGGCCCTCCGAGAGATTGGTGCCCTCGAAGTACACCGTGCCGGGGTAGCTCGTGACGGCCGCCAGCGACCGGAGGTTGGGTGAGGGGTTCACCCAGGGCAGGCCCGTCTGGTCGAACCACTGCGCGCGGCGCCATCCCTGGGCCGGAACGACGGTCAGGTCCGCGCCGATGCCCTGCTGGGTGTTGAACAGCGTGGCCAGCTCGCCGACCGTCATGCCGTGCCGTGCGGGGATGGGGTACATGCCGATGAACGACGCGAAGGCCGGGTTCAGCAGGGCGCCTTCCACGATGTCGCCGCCGATCGGATTGGGCCGGTCGAGGACGACGAACGGGATGCCCTTGCGCGCCGCGGCCTGCATCGACAGCGCCATGGTGGACACGTACGTCCAGGTGCGCCCGCCGACCTCCTGAAGGTCATAGACCAGGACGTCCACGTCTTTGAGCATCGCGGGAGTCGGGGTGTTCCCTTGCGCCGCGTAGAGGGAGTAGACCGGCACGCCGGGCTTCGCGTCCACGCCATCAGCGACGGTGACACCCGCCTCGAGGTTGCCGCGGATCCCGTGTTCTGGGGCCAGCAGGGCCACCAGCGTCAGGTCGTCGCTCGCGGCGATCAGGTCGATGTCCGACGTGCCCGACCGGTCGATGCCGGTGTTGTTGGTGATGAGGCCGACCCGTTTGCCGCGCAGGGCAGTCGGCACGTCCGCGAGGAAGACCTCGATGCCCGGACGCACGCCCGCCGCGGCCGGAGACGCCGACACCGGTGCCGGCGTGCCGCACAAGAGCATGACGAACGCCAGGAACGCGCTCAGCGTCGGCCGGCGGCCGGACCGTGCGACGGGCATCGGAGCACTATAGATTCCCGCCATGTCGGGCTGGCGAGCCAGGGCGCCGGTGCTACCGGCCACGACATAGCCGCCCGCGCAGCGGCGTCGGTCGTGGGAGTTGGCGCTCGGGCGCGCTGCTAGCTTTTGACGATGCAGAAGCCATCGCTGACCGACTGGCGTTCCCTCTACCTCTACGCGGTCTGCTTCGTCTGCGTCGTCGTCGTCATCGTCACCACCATGTCCCTGGTCGGGAACATCATGAACCTGGTGTACCCGAGCCCGCCCTATATCGACCCCTACAACGTGCCGCCCGTTGAGATCGACCGGGAGTTGCTCGAGGAGCAGAACCGGCAGAGCGAGCACCGTTCCGGCGTTGTCGGCCTGGTGAGCAACCTGGTCGTATACCTCCTGGTGGGTCCGCTCTTCTGGGTGCACTGGAAACTGGCCAACAAGCCGGCGCCGACAGCCGGGTAGGTACTGCGGATTTTGGGTCTGCTGCACGAATAGGTGACAGTTTTAGTCACGCGGCCTGATCGACCGGTGTGGTCATGATTGCTTCGAATTCGATCGGGGTCAACCGCCCAAGGGCGGTCTGGCGGCGGCGCCGGTGGTAGGTGCGTTCGATCCAGGTGATGATCGCGATGCGCAGCTCATCTCGAGTGTTCCAGCGCTGCCGGTCCAGGACGTTCTTTTGCAGGAGGGAGAAGAAGCTCTCCATGGTGTCAATGGCCAAGTTGATGTCCCCGCTGGTGGCCAGGTAAAAGTCGCCACCCTGTGGTAGTTCCGGGGTTTGTTAGGGGTGCTCCTTTCGGTGTTGGGCGTCTTTCATGCGGTAGGACTGGCCGTCGGTGATGACGACGGTGGCGTGGTGCAGCAGGCGGTCGAGGATGCTGACCGCGGTGGTCTGTTCGGGTAGGAATCGGCCCCATTGTTCGAAGGGCCAGTGCGATCCGATGGCCAGGGAGCGGCGTTCGTAGGCGCCGGCGACGAGGCGGAACAGCAGTTGGGTGCCGGTGTCATCGAGCGGGGC
The DNA here is from genome assembly GCA_964466565.1 of uncultured Mycobacterium sp. GTDB lineage: Bacteria > Actinomycetota > Actinomycetes > Mycobacteriales > Mycobacteriaceae > Mycobacterium. The sequence continues at coordinate 1,960 of CAYXOM010000061.1, read as the reverse complement.
GAAGCCGAGTTCGTCGAGGATGATCAGATCGACTCGCAGTAGGGATTCGATGATCTTGCCGACGGTGTTGTCGGCCAGGCCGCGGTAGAGGGTTTCCACGAGGTCGGCGGCGGTGAAGTAGCGGACCTTGTGCCCGGCGTGGATCGCGGCGGTGCCCAGGGCGATCAGGGTGTGGGATTTGCCGGTGCCGGCGGGTCCGATGATCGCCAGGTTCTGTTGGGCGCGTATCCATTCCAAGCTCGACAGGTAGTCGAAGGTCTTGGGTGGGATGGATGGCCGTGACAGTCTGATTTGGCCCCAGTAGGACGGTCTGTTCTGGCCCCACTGGGTGGGCGGTGGCGTGGTGTGGTGACGGTCTGTTTTGGCCCCACTTGTACGACACGCCGCGGTGGTTGTGACGGCTTGATTTGGCCCCACCTCAGCGTGATTGGTGTCCGGAAGTTCCGGGCTGCCGGTCAGTGGAGGTGGCGGTCGTGCGGAGGTCGAAGGTGGAGTTGTTCGCGGCGATTCGGCGGGATCACCGGGTCGAGGAGCTCTCGATTCGTGGGTTGGCCGATAAGCACGGGGTGCATCGGCGCACGGTTCGTCAGGCGTTGGCCTCGGCGGTGCCGCCGCCGCGGAAGTCCGCGTTGCGGGTGGCGCCGCGGTTGGGGCCGTACACGGCCGCGGTTGATGAGATGTTGCGCAGCGATCTGGATGCCCCGAAGAAGCAGCGTCATACCGCTCGGCGGGTGTTGGCCCGGCTGGTCGATGAGCATGGGGCGCAGGGGTTGTCGTATTCGACGGTGCGTGATTACGTCCGCAAGCGCCGCCCGCAGATCCTGGCTGAGGCGGGCCGTCCGCTGGAGTTGGGGTTCGTGCCCCAGACCTATGAGCCCGGCGCCCAGGCCGAGGTCGACTTCCACGATCTGTGGGTGGTCCTGGCCGGGGTCAAGACCAAGACCACGCTGTTCACGATGCGGTTGTCCTACTCCGGGCGGGCGGCGCACCGGGCCTCGATCACCGCCGGGCAGGAGGCGTTCCTGGAAGGCCACGAGTACGCCTTTAACCGGTTCGGCGGTATCCCGATCGACAAGATCCGCTACGACAACCTCAACAGCGCGGTCACCGCGGTGCTCTTCGGGCGGTCCCGCCAGGAGAACGACCGCTGGATCGCGTTTCGGTCCCACTATGGCTTTGAGGCCTGGTACTGCCAGCCCGGCCATGAGGGCAGCCACGAGAAGGGCGGTGTCGAGGGCGAAGGCGGGCGGTTTAGGCGCAACCACTGTGTGCCGATGCCGGCAGTCGCCTCCATCGACGAACTCAACGCCCTGCTGGCCGCCGCCGATGACGCCGATGACGCCCGCCGGATCGGTAACCGCTCGACCAGCGTGGCCCAGGACTTCGCGGTGGAGAAGATGCTGCTGGCGCCGTTGCCGGCTGAGCCGTTCTACACCGCGCTGACGTTGACTCCGCGGGTGGACCGCTACGCCCAGGTGATGGTGCGCTGCAACCAGTACTCGGTGCCCGCCCGGTTCATCGGGCACCGACTCCGGGTGAAGCTGTCGGCCTCCACCGTGACCGCCTATGACCGCAATGTTGTGGTGGCCCGCCACCAGCGGGCCATCGGCAAAGGCGCCAAAGTCTTGGACCTGGATCACTATCTGGAGATCCTGCTGCGCAAGCCTGGTGCTCTGCCCGGGGCGACCGCGCTGGCCCAAGCCCGGGCTGCCAAGGTCTTCACCGCAGAGCACGACCGGTTCTGGGCCGCGGCCCGCAAAGCCCACGGGGATGCCGGCGGAACCCGGACCATGGTCGAGGTGCTGCTGCTGGCACCCTTCGCCCTGGCGGGCCTAGCCTGGTTCGCCACCACCGGCACCGGGCACTTCGCCACCGGTCCGACGCCTGACACCGTGCTGCTGATCGGCACCGGGTTCGTGACCGCCGTGCCGCTGATCCTCTATGCCTGGGGGGCCAAGGG
>CAYXOM010000060.1:0-3327 GCA_964466565.1 uncultured Mycobacterium sp. | reverse complement strand
TCGTCGTCTACACCCTGGCGCGGCTGGCGCTGGTGGTCGTGCTGACCGTCGTCATCCTGTTCGCCGGCCGGTTGCTCGGCATCGCCGAGTTCCCGCTGGTGGTCGCAATGCTCTTCGCGATCCTGATCTCCCTGCCGCTGGGTCTGTGGCTGCTGGCCCCGCTGCGCAACCGCGCCACCGCCGGCATCGCCGCGGTGGACCGGCGACGCCGCCTCGACCGGGAGCGTCTCGAGGCCCGGTTGCGCGGCGAGGAACCCCCGGCCGATCAGCCCGACGCGCCGGCGTAGGCCAGCGCAGCGCCCACCGCCGCCGACCAGACCAGCATGCACAGCCCGGTGTCGCGCAGCACCGGGATCAGGTCGCGCCCACCCAGCCCGCGGCGCACCGGTCCGGCCGCCCGCACCACCAGGGGTGCGGCCAGCAGGCCGAGCGCGCTCCACGGCGTCGCGCCCACGAGCACCAGGTTGGCGGCCGCGGCCACGCCCAGCAGCGACAGGTAGAGCAGCCGGGTGCGCGCGTCGCCCAGGCGCACCGCCAGCGTCGTCTTGCCCGTCGTGGCGTCGGTCGGGATGTCGCGCAGGTTGTTGGCCACCAGCACCGCCGCGGAGAACGCCCCGATCCCCACCGCCAGCGTCGCCCCCACCCAGTCGACCCGCAGCGCCTGGGTGTACTGGGTGCCCAGCACCGCGACCAGGCCGAAGAACACGAACACCGCGACCTCCCCGAAACCCGCGTAGCCGTAGGGGCGGGAGGCGCCGGTGGAGAACCAGGCGGCGGCGGGGGACGGCGCGCCCATCGTTAGCAGCCAGGGCGCGCTCGCCGCGGCCAGCGCCGCGCCGGCCAGCGCGCCGACGGTGAGGCTGGTCACCGCGGCGGCGAGCACCGCCCGCGGGGCGGCCAGGCGGGCGCCGACCAGTCGCAGCGGGCCGGCCCGTTCGTCGTCGGTGCCGCGGATCCCGTCGGAGTAGTCGTTGGCGTAGTTCACCCCGACGATCAGCGCCAGGGACACCGTCAGCGCCAGTAGCGCCTTCCACCACACCGCCGACCCCAGCCACGCGGCCGCGCCGGTCCCGGCCACCACCGGTGCGATCGCGTTCGGCAGCGTTCGCGGCCGGGCGCCCTCGACCCACTGCGCGACGGTGGCCATCGGGTCATCGTCGCACGGGCGGCAGCGGCGGCCGGTCCGCCCCGGCGCATACTGGGCGGGTGAAGACCGAGATCTGCGACACCTACGGCATCGAGTTCCCGCTGTTCGCCTTCAGCCACTGCCGCGACGTGGTCGCCGCGGTCTCGTGCGCCGGGGGATTCGGCGTGCTGGGCGGGGTGGCGTTCACCCCCGAGCAGCTCGAGCGGGAACTGTCCTGGATCGACGACCACGTCAACGGCAAGCCCTACGGCGTCGACATCATCGTCCCGGCCAAGTACGAGGGCAAGGGGGAGAACCTCAGCGCCGCAGAGCTGGCCGACCGGATCCCCGGCGAGCACCGCGACTTCATCGCGGAGTTGCTCGTCGCGCACGGCATCGAGGCCGAGGAGGTGCGGCTGGCCTCCTCGGCGCTGGCCGGCGACACCGGCCGCAGCCTGCTGGAGGTGTCGCTGCGGCACCCGATCAAGTTGATGGCCAACGCGCTCGGGGTGCCGCCGGACTACATGATCGCCCTTGGCAAGGAGCACGGCATCCCGGTCGCCGCGCTGGTCGGCGCCAAGGAGCACGCGATCAAGCAGGTGCATGCCGGGGTCGACCTGATCGTCGCGCAGGGCACCGAGGCCGGCGGCCACTGCGGCGAGGTGTCGACCCTGGTGCTGATCCCGGAGGTGCTCGAGGCCATCGCCGAGGTCCCCGGCGGGCCCGACGTGCCGGTGCTCGCCGCCGGCGGGATCGTCACCGGCCGGCAGATGGCCGCCGCGGTGGCGATGGGCGCGGCCGGCGCGTGGACCGGTTCGGTATGGCTGACCACCGAGGAGGCCGAGACCGCGCCGCACACCAAGCAGAAGATGCTGGCCGCCACCTCCCGCGACACCGTCCGGTCGGCGGGCCGCACCGGAAAGCCGTCGCGCCAGCTCCGGTCGGACTGGACCGACGCCTGGGCGCCGAGCCCGGGCGGGCGGGCCCCGCTGCCGCTGCCGCTGCAGGCGATGGTCGCCGAACCGGCGCTGCGCCGCATCGACAAACTCGCCGCGAGCGGCCACCCCGGCGCCCAGGCGCTGTCGACCTACTGGGTCGGGCAGGGGGTCGGGCTGATGAACAAGGTCAAGCCGGCCCGCGAGGTCGTCCTGGAGTTCATCGAGGACTACCTGGCCGCCGCCGAGCGGCTGTACCGCACCGTCGAGGACTGAAACCGGCCGGCGTTAAGCCGATGTTCGCCTCACGCTCAGTGGCGCGACGCGATCCGCTCACCGCCGCCGGTTACCAATGAGGCGTGCGAGGCATGCGGGTCGCCATCGTCGCGGAGTCTTTCCTGCCCGACGTCAACGGCGTCTCCAACTCGGTGCTGCGGGTCATCGAGCACCTGGGCCGCACCGGGCACGAGGTCCTGGTGATCGCCCCGGACACGCCCAGGGGCCGGCCCCGGGCACCGCGGATCCATGACGGGGTCCGCATCCACCGAGTGCCCTCGCGGATGCTGCCGCGAGTGACCACGCTGCCGGTCGGGATTCCCCGGCCGCGGATCCTGGGCGTGCTGCGCGGGTTCGGCGCCGACGTGGTTCATCTGGCCTCACCGGCGCTGCTGGGGTACGGCGGCCTGCTCGCCGCCCGGCGGCTCGGCGTGCCCACGGTGGCGGTCTACCAGACCGACGTGGCGGGGTTCGCCCGCAGCTACGGCGTCGGGCGGGCTGCCCCGGCGGTGTGGGCGTGGATGCGCCACCTGCACTCGCTGGCCGACCGTACCCTGGCGCCGTCCCGGTCGGCGATGGAAAGCTTGGCGGCCCAGGGGATTCCGCGCGTTCACCACTGGGCCCGCGGGGTCGACCTGACCGGCTTCGCCCCCTCCGCGCGCGACCCGGGACTGCGGCGGGGCTGGTCGCCGGACGGACGCCCGATCGTCGGGGTCGTCGGGCGACTCGCCCCCGAGAAGCACGTCGAACGGCTGGCGCCGCTGGCCGCCCGCGGTGATGTCCGGCTGGTGATCGTCGGTGACGGCGTCGAGCGATCCCGATTGCAGCAGCTGATGCCCGAGGCGGTGTTCACCGGCGCGCTCCACGGCCGCCTCCTGGCGTCGGCCTACGCCAGTATGGACGTGTTCGTCCACCCCGGCGAGCACGAGACGTTCTGCCAGGCCGTCCAGGAGGCGCTGGCCTCCGGCCTTCCGGTCGTCGCGCCCGACG
>CAYXOM010000059.1:0-2275 GCA_964466565.1 uncultured Mycobacterium sp. | reverse complement strand
GTGCGGGTGCGGGAGATGTCGGAGTACGTCTCCGACTACCGGAAGCTGGTCCGCACGGCCACCGCGGAGAATCCCGGAGTTCCCCGAGTCCTGTTGGGGCACAGCATGGGCGGTGCCATCGTGTTCGCCTACGGAACCCAGTATCCGGGTGAGTACGACCTGATGGTGCTGTCCGGCCCGGCCGTCGCCGCACACACCAGGGTGTCGAAAATCAAAGCGCTGCTGGGGAAATCGGTCGGTTCGCTGCTGCCCGACCTGCCGATCGAAGGCATCGATCCCGAGGAGATCTCCCGCGACCCGGAGGTGGTCGCCGCCTACAAGACCGACCCGCTGGTGTACCGCGGCAAGATCCCGGCCGGCATCGGAAAGGCGCTCCTGCTCGTCGGCGAGACCATGCCGCGGCGGGCTGCGGCGATCACCGCTCCGCTGCTGGTGGTGCACGGGGAGGCCGACAGCCTGGTCTCCGCCGACGGCAGCCGCCGGCTGGTGGAGTGCGTGGGTTCGGCGGACGTCGAGCTGAAGGTGTATCCGCAGCTCTACCACGAGGTGTTCAACGAGCCCGAACGCGAACAGGTGCTCGACGACGTCGTCTCCTGGATCCGGGCCCGGCTGTGAGTGGGTGCGCGCCCTCGGCCCCGCTCTGACCTAGGTTGGGCCCCATGACCGACGACAGGATGCTCGCCCGGATCGCCGCATTGCTGCGCAAGGCGGAGGGGACCGACAACGCCCACGAGGCCGAGGCCTTCATGGCGGCTGCCCAGCGGCTGGCCACCGCGACCTCCATCGACCTGGCAGTGGCCCGCGCCCATTCGGCCGCCCGTACCGGCGCGCAGACCCCCACCCAGCGGACCATCACGATCGGCGAAGCGGGAGCCCGGGGCCTGCGAACCTACGTCGCGCTGTTCGCCGTGATCGCCGCCGCCAACGACGTCCGCTGCGACGTGGCGTCCAACTCCACCTTCGTCTACGCCTACGGCTTCGCCGAGGACATCGATGCCACCCACGCCCTCTACGCCAGCCTGGTGGTGCAGATGGTCCGGTCATGCGACGCCTATCTGGCCACCGGCGAACACCGGCCCACCCCCACCATCACCGCCCGGCTCAACTTCCAGCTCGCGTTCGGCCACCGGATCGGGCGGCGCCTGGCCGAGGCCCGCGACGAGGCCCGCGACGAGGCCACCCGATCGGGAACCGCCGCACCGGGCACCGAAGTGGCGTTGCGCAACAAAGACGTCGAGTTGCGTGACCACTACCGGGGGCAGTCCAAGGCCCGCGGCACCTGGCGGGCCACCAGCGCCTCGGCGGGCTACTCCTCGGCGGCCCGGCGGGCCGGCGACCGCGCCGGGCGCAACGCCCGGCTGGGTTCGAGTCCCGAACTCCCCGCCCCCCGTCGGCGGCTGTCGCGACTGCGGGGCCGGTGACGGCCCGCGACACGCAGCGCTCCCGGGTCTACGCCGCCGAGGAGTTCGTCCGCACCCTGTTCGACCGCGCCGCCGCAAGCAGTTCCCGGGTGATCGACTTCTTCGGCGCCTCGATCACGCTTCCGCCCGAGGCCCGGTTCGGCTCGGTGGAGTCGGTGCAGCGCTACGTCGACGACGTCCTGGCACTGCCCGCGGTGAGGCGATCATGGCCCGGCGCCGACCCGGTCCGGGTGCGGTCCCGGCGTTCGGCCACCGCCGCGCACTACGAGAGCGGTGGTGTGATCGCCGTTCCCGAGGGCGGGCGGTGGGCGCTGCGAGAACTTGTCGTCCTCCACGAGATCGCCCACCATCTGGGCGATCCCGGCGGGGCGGCGCACGGCCCGGAGTTCGTCGCGACGTTCTGCGACCTCGCCGCCATGGTCATGGGGTCCGAGGCGGGTCACGTGCTGCGGGTGGTCTACGCGAAGGAGGGTGTGCGGTGACTCCTGTCGGAGGGTCGAACTAATGTTCGAATCATGGAGATGCGCACCCCCGACGTCGAGGCGGTGACGGCCGCGCTCGACGATCTGGAGGTCGCGTGGGAGAAGCTCGCGTCGCTGCCGGTGCACGCGCTGGGTGCCGGGCAGGTGCTGGCGGCGCTGGACCGGTTGGAGGTTCATCGCCGCCGCCAGCCCGCCGTCGAGCACGCGCTGGTCAGCCAGCTGCAGTCCCAGGCCAGCGCCAAGGACATGGGTGCCAAGTCGTGGCGGGCGGTGCTGTCCCAGCGGCTGGGGATCAGCGGCGCCGATGCCGGGCGGCGGGTGGCGGAGGCCGCGGCGCTGGGTCGGCGCCGCGCGGTCACCGGCGAACCGCTC
>CAYXOM010000058.1:0-4357 GCA_964466565.1 uncultured Mycobacterium sp. | reverse complement strand
CGTCGATGACGACCCCTCGCTGGCCGAGATGCTCACCATCGTGCTGCGCAACGAGGGTTTCGACACCGCCGTCGTCGGTGACGGCACCCAGGCGCTGACGGCGGTGCGCGAACTGCGCCCCGACCTGGTGCTGCTCGATCTCATGCTGCCCGGAATGAACGGTATCGACGTGTGCCGGGTGCTGCGGGCGGACTCGGGCGTGCCGATCGTCATGCTGACCGCCAAGACCGACACCGTCGACGTGGTGCTGGGCCTGGAGTCCGGCGCCGACGACTACGTGATGAAGCCGTTCAAGCCCAAGGAACTGGTGGCCCGGGTGCGGGCCCGACTGCGGCGCAACGACGACGAGCCCGCGGAGATGCTCTCCATCGGCGACATCGAGATCGACGTCCCGGCCCACAAGGTGACCCGCGGGGGCGAGCAGATCTCGCTGACCCCGCTGGAGTTCGACCTGCTGGTGGCATTGGCGCGCAAACCGCGACAGGTGTTTACTCGAGATGTGCTGCTCGAACAGGTGTGGGGCTACCGGCATCCCGCCGACACCCGTCTGGTCAACGTGCACGTCCAACGGTTGCGGGCCAAGGTCGAGAGGGATCCGGAGAACCCGCAGGTGGTGCTGACCGTTCGAGGAGTGGGATACAAGGCCGGACCCCCGTGACCGCCGCGCGTGGTCGCGTGGTCCGTCGCCGCGGCACATGACCCGGGCCCGCGTCCGCGGTCCGTGGGGGCGGTCGGGTCCGCTGCTGCGGGGCACCAGCACGCTGAGCCGCGGGGTGGCCCGCATCTGGCGGCGTTCGCTGCAATTGCGGGTGGTCGTGCTCACCCTGAGCCTGTCGGCTGCGGTCATCGCCGCCCTGGGTTTCGTGCTGACCAGCCAGATCACCAACCGCGTGCTCGACGTGAAGATCCGCGCCGCCACCGAGGAGGTCGACCGGGCTCGCGCCACGGTCGGCGGCATCGTCAGCGGGGAGGAGACCCGCTCGCTGGACTCCAGCCTGCAACTGGCCCGCAACACGCTGATCTCCAACACCGGCCAGACCTTGGGGGCCGGGCTGGCGGGCACCTTCGACGCGGTTCTGATGGTGCCCGGCGACGGGCCGCGGGACGCCACCGCCTCCGGCCCGGTCGACCAGATCCCGCGTTCGCTGTGCGACTTCGTGCGGGCGGGGCAGGTGAGCTACCAGTACGCGACGGTGCGCACCGAGGCGTTCTCCGGTCCGGCGCTGCTGGTCGGCACCCCGGCCCCGTCGCGGGTGCCCAATCTCGAGCTCTACCTGATCTTCCCGCTCACCAGCGAGCAGAACACCATCACCTTGGTACGCGGAACGATGGCCACCGGCGGTGTGGTGCTGCTGGTGCTGCTGGCCGGGATCGCCCTGCTGGTATCCCGGCAGGTGGTGCTGCCGGTGCGGTCGGCCTCGCGGATCGCCGAGAGTTTCGCCGAGGGAAACCTTTCGGAGCGGATGCCGGTACGCGGCGAGGACGACATGGCTCGTCTGGCGGTGTCTTTCAACGACATGGCCGAGAGCCTGCAGCGTCAGATCAGCAACCTCGAGGAGTTCGGCAACCTGCAGCGCCGGTTCACCTCCGACGTCAGCCACGAGTTGCGCACCCCGCTGACCACGGTGCGGATGGCCGCCGACCTGATCCACGACCACGGTGAGGACCTCGACCCGGCGCTGCGCCGCTCGACCGAGCTGCTGGTCAGTGAACTCGACCGGTTCGAGTCGCTGCTGAACGACCTGCTGGAGATCTCCCGGCACGACGCCGGCGTGGCCGAGCTGTCGGTGGAGTCGGTGGACCTGCGTTCGATCGTCTCCAGCGCCTTGAACAAGGTCGGCCACCTCGCCCACGACGCCGGGGTGGACCTGCTCGTCGACCTGCCCGTCGAGGAGGTTTTCGCCGAGGTCGACCCGCGGCGGGTCGAGCGGATCCTGCGCAACCTGATCGCCAACGCCGTCGATCATGCCGAGCACAAGCCGGTGCGGATCAGGATGGCCGCCGACACCGACACCGCCGCGATCACCGTCCGCGACTACGGCGTCGGCCTGCGTGCGGGCGAGGAGAAACTGGTATTCAGCCGGTTCTGGCGGTCCGACCCGTCCCGGGTGCGCCGCTCCGGGGGCACGGGGCTGGGCCTGGCGATCAGCATCGAGGACGCCCGGCTGCACCAGGGCCGGCTGGAGGCCTGGGGCGAGCCGGGCAAGGGCGCCTGTTTCCGGCTCACCCTGCCGTTGGTGCGCGGGCACAAGGTGACCACCAGCCCCCTGCCGCTCAAGCCGGTGGCCGCCGAGCGCCGCGACGCCGTCGAGGACCAGGTGCGCGCCCTGCGTCACCGCGAGGCCGCCGGGGAGCGGGTGTGAGCCGAGCCCTGCCGGCCCTGATGACGGCCGCGCTGAGCACCGCCGTCCTGGCGCTGCTCCCGGGTTGCGCGGGTGTGCCGAGTGCCTCTGCGCCGCAGGCGATCGGCACCGTCGAACGTCCCGAGCCCAAGCGGCTACCCGAGCCCAACCCGGCGATGGACCCCGACCAGTTGCTGCGGGAGTTCCTCAAGGCGACTGCCGACCCGGCCGACCGCCACCTGGCCGCGCGCCAGTTCCTCACCGAGTCGGCCTCCAGGGACTGGGACGACCAGGGCAGCGCGCTGCTGATCGACAAGGTGGTGTTCACCCAGACCCGATCAGTGGACAAGGTGACGGTGACCGTGCAGGCCGAGATCCTGGGGACCCTCTCCGACCTCGGGGTGTTCGAGACCGGGGAGGGCCAGTTGCCCGACCCGGGGCCTATCGAGCTGATCCAGACCCCGCAGGGCTGGCGGATCGACAAGTTGCCCAACGGGGTGTTCCTGGACTGGCAGCAGTTCCAATCCGGCTACAAGCGCCACACGCTGTACTTCGTCGATCCCAGCGGCGCGACCGTGGTGCCCGACCCGCGCTACCTCGCCGAGTCCGACCCCGACCTGCTGCCCACGGCCCTGGTCAACAAACTCCTCGCGGGTCCCCGCCCGGAGATGGCCGAGGGAGTGCGCAACCTGCTGGCTCCGCCGCTCAAGCTGCGCGGTCCGCTGACCCGCGCCGACGGCGGCAAGACCGGCGTCGGCCGCGGTTACGGCGGGGTGCAGATCAATCTGGAGAACCTCACCACCACCGACCCGGCGAGCCGGACCCTGCTCGCCGCGCAAATGATCTGGACTCTGGCCCGCGCCGACGTCAGCGGTCCGTACGTGATCAACGCCGACGGCGCACCGCTGGACGACCGGTTCGCCCAGGGCTGGAAGACCACCGACGTCGCCGCCACCGATCCCGGTGCCACCGAGGGCGCGACGGCGGGCGTGCACGCGCTGGCCGGCGGCTCGCTGGTGGCCCTCGACGGGCAGGCGGCCACGAAGGTCCCGGGATCGTTCGGGGAGATGACCGACCAGCTCGCCGCGGCGTTCTCCCGGGACGGAACCGACATCGCCTCGGTCACCGGGCGACCCGACGCCCCCTCGGCGCTGTGGATCGGGCCCCCGGGTGGTGAGGCCATCCGGGCGACCGACGGCCGCACCCTGTCACGCCCGTCCTGGGCGCTCGACGGGGCGGTGTGGGTGGTGGTGGACGGCAGCAGCGTGGTGCGGGTGATCCGGGAGGAGGCCACCGGGCGGCCGGCCCGGATCCCGGTGGACGTGGCCGCGGTGACCTCACGGTTCCAGGGCGCCATCGACGATCTGCAGCTGTCCCGCGACAGCACCCGAGCGGCGCTGGTGATCGACGGTCGGGTGGTGCTGGCCGGGGTGGAGCAGACCCCGGGCGGCGACTTCGCGCTGACCTTCCCGCGCCGGATCGGTTTCGGCCTGGGCAGCTCGGTGGTGTCGGTGGCCTGGCGCACCGGCGACGACCTGGTGGTGACCCGCGACGACCCGGCCCACCCGGTGTCCTACGTCAACATCGACGGAGTCAACTCCGACGGCCCCAGCAGCAACCTGGTGATGCCGGTCTCCGCGGTGGCCGCCAACCCCTCGGCGGTGTACGTCGCCGACGCCCGCGGCGTGCTCCAACTGCTGGCCAACACCAGCGAGACCGGGGAGGCGTGGACGGCGATTCTCCCGTTCCAGGTTCCCGGCGCGACGCCGGTGCTGCCGGGGTAGAGCCGGGCGAGTCCCGGCTGGCGTCGGCCGGGTGCCGTCAGACCCCGCCGCCAGACTGGCGACCGTGCTGGATCTCGTTCTGCCGCTGGCGTGCGGCGGCTGCGGTCGCCCCTCCCGGCGGTGGTGCGAGGTGTGCGCCGCGGCACTGCAGGTGCACACCGACCAGCCGCATGTGGTCAGCCCGCGGATCGATCCGGGCGTCCCGGTGTTCTCTCTCGGCCGCTACGCCGG
>CAYXOM010000057.1:0-8292 GCA_964466565.1 uncultured Mycobacterium sp. | reverse complement strand
CGGCTCCTCTTTGGGGTGGTAGCGGCCGATGACCTCGATGGCGCGCCCGTCCCGGCGGGTGCGGGCATCGGCGACCGAGATGCGGTACTGGGGATTGCGGATCTTGCCGAGCCGGCTGAGCTTGATCTTGACAGCCATGAACGTCTCCTCGTCTCACGCTGCAATTCAGCGATCGCCGGCGGGATGCCGGAATCCGGTTTTGCCGTGCGTGGCCGGAGCCCGATTGTGCCAGACGGCGTGGTGACGGCGTTAATCGGCGGCGTGCGGCGCCGCTGGAGGTTTCGACCGGTTAGACCATCTTGTCCAAGCACTTGGTCTCCACCCGCCGGGTCAGCCGCCAGCCGCCGGGTGTGCGCAGGAACTCGTCGTCGTACCACAGAGCGCAGAAGAGGATCCGGCCGTCCTCGCTGAGCTGCATCGGGTTGAAGCACATGGTGCGGCCCCGCGCGGTGTCGCCGTCAATCCGGATGTCGAAGTTGCCGAGCAGGTGGTAGTAGGCCGGAAAGTTCGGCAGCACCTCGGCGAGCCAGGCCTTGACCTCGCTGAACGCCCCGTCGATACCCCCCATCTGTCGGTAGTCGATGTAGGCGTCGGGGGTGAACACCCGATCGAGGTCGTCGAACCGGCGCTGGTCGATCGCGGTGGCGTAGTCCACCAGCAGTTGCTGGATCGCCATCCGGTCGGAGATTTCCCGAAGGTCCATGGCCATCAGATTCAACACCGGTACCGGCCCCGGCGCACCGGTTAGGGTGGGGCCCCATGGTGAGGCTCCTCGCCGCCCTGGCGGCATCCGCGACGCTCCTGGCAGCCGGGACGGACCCCGCGCTGGCCGACCCCGCGCTCGCCGAGCCCTCCATCAACATCCAGCCGGCCGGTTCGATCCCGATCCCCGACGGGCCATCGCCGTCCTGGATCATCGCCGACCTCGACAGCGGTCAGGTGCTGGCCGGTCGCGACATGTACGGGGCGTACCCGCCGGCGAGCACCATCAAGACACTGCTGGCACTCACCGTGCTCGACGAACTCGGCCCGGAGACCACCGTCGTGGCCTCGCCGGCCGCCGCCAACGTCATCTGCAACTGCGCCGGGGTCGAGGCCGGCCGCGCCTACACGGTGCGCCAGCTGCTCGACGCCACCCTGCTCGTGTCGGGCAACGACGCGGCCAACGTCCTGGCCGACGCGATCGGCGGATTCGACGTCGCGGTGGACAAGATGAACGCCAAGGCGGCCCGGGTCGGGGCCACCAACACCCATGCCACCTCGCCGTCCGGTCTGGACGGCCCGGGCGGGCCCGGCTGGACCACGCCGCACGACCTGGCGGTGATCTTCCGCGCGGCGATGGCCAACCCGCTCTTCGCCGCGATCACCGCGCTGCCCGCCGCCCCGTTCCCGGCCGCCGGCGGCGAGCGCATACTCGTCAACCAGGACGAACTGCTGCAGCGCTACCCCGGGACGCTCGGCGGCAAGACCGGGTACACCTACGCCGCGCGCAAGACCTTCGTCGCAGCCGCCCAGCGCAACAACCGGCGCCTGGTGATCGCGATGCTGTTCGGCACCGTGCGCGAGGGCGGCCCCACCTACTGGGACCAGGCCGCGACCCTGCTGGACTGGGGCTTCGCCCAGAACCCGGCGGCCAGCGTGGCGATGCTCTGAGCTCGAGTCGCACCGCGCCGACGGCAGCCTCTGGGGGCTGATTCGAGACCGCTCCGAGTCCCGATCGCCGCCTGGCCTGGTTAGCGTCGACGCACATGCATCGGAGGCGCCGCGCCGCGGCGATGGCGGCGGCGGTCCTGATCCTGACCGGCTCCCCCGCCGTCCCGGTCCCGGAGGCGGCGGCCCAGCCCGACGGAGGTCAGCCGGTGGCGGCCCTGCCCACCGGACCCTCCCGGGCCTGGCTGGTGGCCGACATGGTCAGCGGCCGGATCCTCGGCGGCCAGGATCCCTACGGCCGGTACGCGCCGGCGTCCACGATCAAGCCGCTGTTGGCCATGGTGGTACTCGACCAGCTGCGCCCCGACGCCGCCGCCCGCGCCAACCAGTCCCACGCCGAGGTGATGTGCTCCTGCGCCGGACTGGTGCCCGGCCAGGCCTACACGGTCAAGCAACTGCTCGACGGTCTGCTGCTGGTCTCGGGCAACGACGCGGCCAACATGCTCGCCGACATGCTCGGCGGCCAGCGCGCCGCGCTGGCCCGGATGAACGCCAAGGCCGCCGCCCTGGGAGCCCGCTCGACGGTGGCCAACTCCCCGTCCGGACTCGACGGCCCCGGCTGGGAGTCGGTCAGTTCCCCGCACGACCTGGCGGTCATCTACCGGGCCGTGCTGCGTTACCCGCTGCTGGTGCAGATCATGCACCAGCGGACCGCGCCGTTCCCCGACGGCCGGGGCGGGGTGCGCCAGCTGGCCAACCAGGACGCGCTGTTGTCCAGCTACCCCGGCTTCATCGGCGGCAAGACCGGGTTCACCAGTCTGGCCCGGGAGACCTACGTCGCCATGGCCCAGCGCAACGGGCGGCGACTGGTTGCGGTCCTGATGTACAGCCAGGCCGACCTGTGGGACCAGGCCCGGGCGGTTCTGGACTGGGGCTTCAGCCGGGCCTAGCAGACCCGGCCGCCCAGGATCACCCGCTGGGGGTGCGACAGCACTGCCGCGCCGGCGCGCGGATCCTCGGCGAAGCAGAGCAGATCGGCCGGGGCGCCGTCGGCCAGCGCGGGCCGGCCCAGCCACGCGCGGGCCTCCCAGCAGGCCGCTCCCAGCGCCTCGGTGGGGCTCATCCCGATTCCGGTGAGCGCCTCCACTTCGTCGGCGATGCGGCCGTGGGCGATGGCAGCGCCCGCGTCACTGCCGGCATAGATGCGCACCCCCGCCTCCCGCGCCGCGGCGATTCGGCCCCGCGACCGGGCGTACAGGTCGCGCATGTGGGCGGCATACCGCGGGTACTTTCCTGCCGCGTCGGCGAATCCGGGAAAGTTGTCGATGTTGATCAGGGTCGGGACGAGTGCGGTGCCACGTTCGGCCATCATCGCGACGGTCTCCGCGGTCAGCCCGGTGCCGTGCTCGATACAGTCGATTCCGGAGTTGATCAAGCCCGGCAGCGAATCCTCGCTGAACGCATGCGCGGTCATCCGGGCTCCCTCGGCGTGCGCCGCCGCGACCGCCGCGACCAGAACCTCATCGGACCACAGCGGCGTCAGGTCCCCCGCGCTGCGGTCGATCCAGTCGCCGACCAGTTTTACCCAGCCGTCGCCGCGGCGGGCCTGCTCGGCAACCGCCCCGGGGAGTTCCCACTCGTCGTCGATCTCCAGGGCGAACCCCCTCGAGTAGCGCTTGGGTCGAGCCAGATGCCTTCCGGCCCTGATGATCCGGGGAAGATCCGGGCGATCGTCAAGGCTACGGGTGTCGATCGGGGAGCCGCAATCGCGCAACAGCAGGGCGCCGGTGTCCCGGTCCGTCTCGGCTTGGGCGGCCGCCTCGTCGAGGGTGACGGCACCGTCCGGACCCAGTCCGACGTGGCAGTGCGCGTCGACCAGGCCGGGAATGATCCAGCCACCGTCGAAGACCGTCTCGGCGCCGGCCACAGGCTCGGCCCGCAGGACGCCGCCGGCGATCCACCACTCGACGGTGCCCTCGTCGGGCAGCCCGCGGCCGCGGACATGCAGTACCGGCACCCGGTTACTTCCGGCCGGGGAACTTGAGCTTGGACAGGTCGAGATCGGCCAGCCCGGGAGGAAGCTCGTTCAGACCGTCGGGCATCGACGACAGATCCGGGAAACCGTCGGGCATCGCGCCGCCGAGCAGTGGGTTGCGCGCCTTCGTCGGCGTCGGGCCCGAACGGCCCTTCTTGCCCTTCTTCTTGCTGTTCTTCCCAGACTTCTTGGCGGACCGCCGGGCGAACGGCATACCCATCGCGCCGGCCATCTGCGACATCATCTTTCGCGCCTCGAAGAAGCGGTCGACGAGCTGGTTGACTTCCGCGACGCCGACTCCGGACCCGTTGGCGATCCGCAGCCGCCGCGAGGCGTTGATGATCTTGGGGTCCGCCCGTTCGGCGGGGGTCATCCCGCGGATGATCGCCTGCACCCGGTCGAGGTGGGTGTCGTCGACGGCGGCGAGGGCGTCCTTCATCCCGGCCGCGCCGGGCAGCATGCCCAGCAGATTGCCGATCGGCCCCATCTTTCGGATCGCCAGCATCTGCTCGAGGAAGTCCTCCAGGGTCAGCTCGCCGGAGCCGATCTTGGCGGCGGCCTCCTCTGCCTTCTGCGCGTCGAAGACCTGCTCGGCCTGTTCGATCAGCGAGAGCACGTCGCCCATGCCCAGGATGCGGCTGGCCATCCGGTCGGGGTGGAAGACGTCGAAGTCGTCGAGCTTCTCGCCGGTGGAGGCGAACAGGATCGGGACCCCCGTGACCTCGCGGACCGACAGCGCCGCGCCGCCGCGGGCGTCGCCGTCGAGTTTGGTGAGCACCACCCCGGTGAATCCCACCCCGGCGCCGAACGCCTCCGCGGTGGCCACCGCGTCCTGCCCGATCATGGCGTCGAGGACGAACAGGGTTTCGTCGGGGCTCACCGCGTCGCGGATCGCCGCGGCCTGCGCCATGAGCACGTCGTCGATGCCCAGCCGCCCGGCGGTGTCGATGATCACGATGTCGAAGAGCTTCGCCCGGGCCTCGGCCAGCCCGGCGGCGGCGACGGCGACCGGGTCGCCGGGTCCGCCGTCGCCGGTCTCGGCGGCGTCGTGCGCGGTACCGGGGTGCGGCGCGAACACCGCCACCCCGGCCCGCTCGCCGACGATCTGCAACTGGGAAACCGCTCCGGGGCGCTGCAGGTCGCAGGCCACCAGCAGCGGGGTGTGGCCCTGGTCGCGCAGCCACTTGGCCAGCTTGCCCGCCAGCGTGGTCTTGCCGGCGCCCTGCAGGCCGGCCAGCATGATCACCGTCGGCGGCGTCTTGGCGAACGCCAGTTGGCGGGTCTCGCCGCCCAGAATCCCGACGAGTTCGGAGTTGACGATCTTGACGACCTGCTGGGCCGGGTTGAGCGCGGCCGAAACCTCCGCGCCCTTGGCCCGCTCCTTGATCCGGCCGATGAACTCCCGTACGACGGGCAGTGCGACGTCGGCCTCCAGCAGCGCCAGCCGGATCTCGCGGGCGGTGGCGTCGATGTCGGCGTCGGTCAGCCGGCCCTTGCCGCGCAGGCCGGCCAGCGCGGCGGTGAGCCGGTCGGACAGGGATTCGAACACGCCGCAAGCCTAGCCACCGGGACCGCCGGCGCGCAGTCAGCCCGCCGGGCCGATCACCCCGCCTCCTGCGCCGGGCGGGCCGGCGGCGCGGGCAGAACCTGGTAGAGCGCATCCTCGACCGCGCCCCGGGCCAGCCCCGGGGGTGCCGAGAGGCAGAACACGTCGATCACCGAGGTGCCCAAGGTGGTGATCTTGGCCCAGGCGACGTCGGCGCCGGCCCGCTCGAGCACCGCGGTCAGCACGGCCAGCAGGCCCGGCCGGTCGGTGGTGCGGATCTCGACGAGCTGGTGGCCCGGCGGGGCGCCCTCGCGCCAGCGGATGACCGGCGGGGCGGCGACGGCGCCCGGCACGCCCACACCCGGGGGCCCGGTGCCGCTCTGCGCGGCCTCACGGTCGCGGCCGGCCAGGGCCGAGATCACGTCCAGCTCGCCGTCGAGGGCGAGCAGGAACTGCTGACGAAGCAGGTCCCCGGCCGCCGGCTCCCCGAATCGCGGCGAGACCACGAAGGTGTTCACCGCATAGCCCTCGACGCTGTTGACCGACGCCGAGTGCACGCCGAGTCCGTTGAGCGCGAATACCCCGGCCGCCTTGGACAGCAGGCCACGGCGGTCGGGGGCGACCAGGGTGACCGTGTGGGTGTGCGGGCACTCGCCGGGTTCCATCCCGACGTGCACCCGCCGGTCTCGGGCCAGCGCGGCCAGGCCGGCCGGCGGCGGCTCGGGTTCGGGCACCGGCTCACCGGCCATCAGCGTGCGGCAGCGGCGCACCAGCTCGCCGATCAGCGCGGCCTTCCAGTCCCCCCACACCCCCGGGCCGGTGGCCAGGGAGTCGGCCTCGGCGAGGACGTCGAGCAACTCCAGCAGCACCGAGTCACCGTCGAGGGCGGCCACCACACCGGCGGCGGTGGCCGGGTCGGCCAGATCGCGGCGGGTGGCGGTGAACGGGAGCAGCAGGTGGTGGCGCACCATCGCCGACAGCAGCCGCACGTCGGACGGCCACAGGCCCAGCCGGGTCCCGATCGAGGTGACGAGCTCGGCGCCGACCACGCTGTGGTCGCCGCTGCGACCCTTGCCGATGTCGTGCAGGAGCGCGCCGAGGGCGAGCAGGTCCGGCCGCGACACCCGGGTGGTCAGCGCGCTGGCGTGGGCGACCGTCTCGACCAGATGCCGGTCGACGGTCCAGGTGTGGATCGGGTCGCGCGGGGGCAGGTCACGGACCACGCCCCATTCGGGGAACAGCCGGCCCCACAGGCCCGTTCGGTCGAGGGCCTCGACGGTGGCCACCGTCGCCGGCCCGGCGGTCAGCAGCACCAGCAGATCCGCGAGGGCATCGCGCGGCCACGGGGTGCGCAGTTCCGGTGCGCTGTCGGCGAGCCGGTTCAGGGTGCCGGCGGCGATCGGCAGGCCGGTGGTGGCCGATGCCGCCGCGACCCGCAGCACCAGCCCGGGATCCCGCTGCGGCCGGGCGTCGCGGGCCAGCAGGATCTCCCCCGCACATTCGACGACGCCCTCGTCCAGAGGCCGGCGGACCGGGCGGCGCAGCACCGACAGCCCGCGCCGCGGCAGCGCGTTGGCCGCGGTGCGCAGCCCGGCGTCGACGTGGTAACTGACCGTCCGGGCGGCGTCGGAGAGTGCCCTGGCCAGATCGAA
Organism: uncultured Mycobacterium sp.; assembly: GCA_964466565.1. Taxonomy (GTDB): domain Bacteria; phylum Actinomycetota; class Actinomycetes; order Mycobacteriales; family Mycobacteriaceae; genus Mycobacterium. Next base: position 1,409 of record CAYXOM010000057.1, on the reverse strand, counting down.
GCGGTCCCCGATCCGCAGCGCCGCCCCGACCTCGTCGGCGAACTGCGCCAGCACCAGGTCCCGCCCGCGCCCGGACACCCGGTGCAGCTCGGTTCGCACGTCGAGCAGTGCGCCATGCGCCGCGGCCAGCGAGACGCCCGGGGCGTCCTGACCCGAGTGGGAGTCGGCCAGTTGCGCGACCGACAGGGCGTTGAGCAACTGCAGGTCGCGCAGACCGCCCAGCCCGGACTTCAGATCCGGCTCGGCCCGGTGCGCGATCTGCCCGTTGCGCCGCCAGCGGCCCCGGGTGAGGTCGACCAGTTCGTCGAACCGGGCGGCGATCCCGGTCCGCCACTGGCGGCGGGCGCCGCCGATCAGCAGCATCGAGAGTTCCTCGTCGCCGGCGATGTGGCGGGCCTCGAGCATCGCCAGTCCCGCGGAGAGGTCGGTCGAGGCGACCTGCAGCGCCTCGGGCACCGTCCGGACGCTGTGGTCGATCCGGATGTTGGCGTCCCACAGCGGGTACCACAGCGACTCGGCCACCCCCGCGACCGTCGCCGACGGCAGGCCGTCGTGCAGCAGCATCAGGTCAAGGTCGGTGTGGGGCACCAGCTCCCGGCGGCCGAGCCCGCCGGTCGCCACGATCGCGAACCCGCTGTCGGCGGTGATGCCGACCTCGGCGGCCTTGCCGGTCAGCCACAGTTCGTGCAGATCCAGCAGCGCCGCCCGCAGCCCGGCGGCGTCCAGGCGGTGCCGGCTGCCCTCGAGCAGTCGCCGGGTGGCGGCGGCCAGATCGTGGGCCGGCTGCGGCGAACCCGGTGCCGGCACGGCGTCCGGCAGGCCGCCGGGATCACTGCTCGGACCGGTCATCGCCACCCTCTGTGCTGCGCGCGCGGGCTACAGCGCGTCAGAACCCCGCTCGCCGGTGCGAACCCGGATCACGGTGTCCACCGGACTGACCCACACCTTGCCGTCCCCGATCTTGCCGGTACGGGCCGCCGAGACGATGACGTCGACGACCTTGTCGACCGCGACGTCGTCGACCACCACCTCGACGCGGACCTTCGGCACGAAGTCGACGGCGTACTCAGCGCCGCGGTAGACCTCGGTGTGACCCTTCTGCCGGCCGTAGCCCTGCACCTCGCTGACCGTCATGCCCAGGACGCCCATCTCCTCCAGACCGGTCTTGACGTCCTCCAACGTGAACGGCTTGATGATCGCCGTGATGAGCTTCATCGCTGTCATACCTCCCCGGCGTGCCGCGAGAGGCCCGGGCCGGCGCTGGCAGCGGCGAAGTCGTACGCGCTCTCCGCGTGTTCGGCTTCGTCGATTCCGGCCGCCTCGTACTCGCGGTCGAGCCGCAGTCCGATGGTGTGTTTGAGGAGCAAGGCCAAGATAGCGGTCACCACTGCGGTGTACCCCAGAACAGC
>CAYXOM010000056.1:0-1597 GCA_964466565.1 uncultured Mycobacterium sp. | reverse complement strand
AGTGCCTCCCGGCCGCGCTGGTCGACCATACTGGTGATTTCGTCGGCGACCAGCAGCGCCGGCCGGCGGGCCAGGGCGGCGGCGACGGCGAGACGCTGCAACTCCCCGCCGGACAGACCCCCGGTGTCGCGATCGCCCATGCCGCCCAGTCCGACCTCGTCGAGCAGGGCCGGCACGTCGGGCCGGGTCCCGTGCGGCAGGCCCCACACGACGTCGTCGGCGACGCGGGTGCCGAGCACCTGACTCTCGGGATGCTGCAGCACCACGGCCGTACCGCCCGGCTGCCCCAGGCCCACCGAACCGGGCCGGGCCAGGACGCCGGAGGTGGGTTCGCGGCCGGCCAGCAGCAGCATCAGGGTCGTTTTGCCTGAGCCGTTGGCCCCGGTGACCGCGATGTGCTCTCCCGCGTCGATGGTCATGGTGAGCGGGCGCAGGGCGTCGTGGTCGGCGCCGGGATAGCGGAACCGGACATCGGCCAGCCGGGCCGGCACCGGCGCGGCCGGGCCGGTTTCGGCGGGCAGCGACAGCTTGTGCACGTCGGGGACGCCGCGCAGCCGGTCCAGCACTCGCCCCAGTGCCCACCAGCCGACCAGCGACACCAGCATGATCGAGAGCACCGCGTAAGCCATCAGCAGCACCGGCCAGTACTGCAGCGCCAGGCCGAACAGCGCCCGGGTGTCCTCGGCGGACTTGCGGAACGGCTCGAATCGCGACATCACCGAGACCACGCCGTCGACGTTGGCGGTCATCGCGTCGAAGGTCAGATTCCGCAGCCGCTCCAGGACGAGCAGCGCGCCGATGATGGCCAGCCCGGAGAGCATCCCGGCCACGATCGACACCGCGACCACTGTCGGGGTCCCGCGTCCGCGGCGCTTGATGATGCCGGTCAGGCCGCCGACGTAGGCGCAGTTGAGCACCACCATGAACCCGCTGATCCCGGCGATCAGGAAGGCGATCGTGGCGGCGGCGAAGGTCGCGGCCAGCAGGACACGCAGCCGGTACCGGTAGCCCAGCAGCCCCATCGGCACAGTGACCAGCAGGGACAGCCCGCCGGCGAACGGGACCACCACCGCGATGATCGCCAGGGCGGCGCTCAGTGCGGCCATCACGGCGGCCTGGGCCATTTCCACCGGGGTCAGGGCCCGCGACGGGGCCGCGACGGGTGCCGCCCCGGCCGGGCGCTGTGCCAGCGCCTCCGGCCGGATCGAGGTCATTGCCCGATTCTGCCAGTCCGCGGCGCCGGATCACCGACGACCGCCCACGCGTCGGCGGCCCGGGCGGTAATCCGGCTCTGGCCATCGGCGTCGGCTGGTATGAACGGGGTATGACCACCACGGCCGAACACCTGCGTAACGCCCTCGACGGCCGCTGGCGCGACGTGCGCAACCAGATGCGCGCGGAGCTGACCGGCGAGATCTTCAAACCCCGGTTCACCCCGACCACGACGATCGCCCGCAGCCGGGTCAACGAACAGTTGCGGATCATGGCGGCCGCCGGGGCCGCCGAGGACGGCTTCCGCAAGGAGCAGGGCGGCCACGGCGACGTCGCCGCGGCGGTGATCCGCATCGAGATGCTGGCGATGTCGGACCTGTCGCTG
>CAYXOM010000055.1:0-10850 GCA_964466565.1 uncultured Mycobacterium sp. | reverse complement strand
GTTATGCTGCCAGACCGGAACGAGTTCTAGCCCCCGTCGTCTAGCGGCCTAGGACGCCGCCCTCTCACGGCGGTAGCGTGGGTTCGAATCCCATCGGGGGTACTCACTTCCCAGGACGCCTTCCCGGTTAGGGGGCGACGGCCGGTGCGGTCGAACCGGCCACCGGCATGGCGGGCAGGCCGAGTTTATGGTGGTCCCAGGACCTGGTCCGGCGCGCCACGATGCGCACCGCGACCCGCTTGTTCATCATCATGTCGACGGCCGGCCGCAGATCCTCGGTGTAGGGGCCGTTGTAGCGCTCCCACACACTGACCCCCAGCGCGAAGATCGTGTCGGGGTCCTGATGGATCTCAGCCTCTCCCTCGAACGACACCCCGCGCAGACTGTCGTAAGTCATCCCGTCCTCGATCAGGAAGCTCACCGTGGGATCGCGGCGCAGGTTGACCACCTTCTGCGACTTCTCCTTGGTCTCGAGCCAGATCTCGCCGCCGATGACGCCGTACCACATCGCGACGAGATGGGGCTGTCCCCCCGACCCGACGGTGGCCAGTGTTCCGGTCCTGCTGGTGGCCACGAAGTCGGCGATCTCGGCGTCGGACATGACGATTTGTCTGCGCTGTTTGGCTCCCATCGCGCCAGTGTGTCAGGCCGGCGCGCCCCTCACAGCCGCTGGGTCAGCTCGGCGCTGGCGGCCAGCAGATCACCGGCCCAGCGGGCACCTGGCCGGCGTCCGATCCGGTCGATCGGACCCGACACCGACACCGCGGCGATCACCGCGCCGGCGCTGTCGCGGACCGGTGCCGAGACGCTGGCGACGCCGGGTTCGCGTTCGGCCACGCTCTGCGCCCATCCGCGGCGGCGAACCTCGGCCAGCGTGCGTTGGGTGAACGTCGTCCGGGCATCGCCGCCCAGGATGGCCCGCGCGGTGGCGGAATCGGCGTAGGCCAGCAGCACCTTGGCGCCCGAGCCCGCGGTCATCGGCATCCGGGCGCCGACCGGCACCGTGTCGCGCAGGCCCGAGTGCGGTTCGAGCGCGGCCACGCACACCCGGTCGGCCCCTTCGCGCCGGTAGAGCTGCACGCTCTCGCCGGTGGCCTCGCGCAGCCCCGGCAGCACCACCGCGCCCGCAGCCGGCAGCGGATCGTCCATCAGGGCTGACAGTGACGACAGGCCCGGGCCCAGCTGCCAACGCCCCGCGGAGTCGCGTCCCAGCAGTCGGTGGGTCTCCAGCCCGCGGGCCAGCCGGTGCGCGGTTGCCCGCGGCAGGCCGGTCCGCCGGCACAGCTCGGCCAGATCACAGGGGGACTCGCCGACCGCGTGCAGGACGCCCACGGCTTTGTCGAGGACGCCGATCCCGCTATCCTGTCCCATATCCAGATACTACGTTCCCACGATGTGAGACTGATGACGACACACCCCCAACAACGACCCAGGACCTTGCCGGAGAAGGTGTGGTCCGACCACGTCGTGGTGGCCGGAACCGGCGAGGGCGCCGCCCGGGAGCCTGACCTGATCTACATCGACATGCACCTGGTGCACGAGGTGACCTCGCCACAGGCGTTCGACGGCCTGCGACTGGCCGGCCGCACCGTGCGCCGCCCGGACCTGACGCTGGCCACCGAGGACCACAACGTGCCGACGGTCGACATCGACCTTCCGATCGCCGACCCGGTGTCGCGGATCCAGGTCGAGACGCTACGCCGCAACTGTGCCGAATTCGGCATCCGGCTGCACTCGATGGGGGACGCCGAACAGGGCATCGTGCATGTGATGGGCCCGCAACTGGGGCTGACCCAACCGGGAATGACCATCGTCTGCGGCGACAGCCACACCTCAACCCACGGCGCTTTCGGCGCGCTGGCGATGGGAATCGGCACCTCCGAGGTCGAACACGTGCTGGCGACCCAGACCCTGCCGCTGCGCCCGTTCCGGACGATGGCCGTCAATGTCGACGGTGTGTTGCCGGCGGGGGTCAGCGCCAAGGACGTCATCCTGGCGGTGATCGCCAAGATCGGCACCGGCGGGGGACAGGGGCACGTCATCGAGTACCGCGGCAGCACCATCGAGGCGCTGTCGATGGAGAGCAGGATGACGATCTGCAACATGAGCATCGAAGCCGGTGCCCGGGCCGGCATGGTGGCGCCGGACCACACCACCTACGAGTTCCTGCGCGGCAGGCAGTACGCACCGGCCGGTGCCGACTGGGACGACGCGATGGCTGCGTGGGATGCACTGCGCACCGATCCGGGTGCCCGCTTCGACAGCGAGGTTTACATCGATGCCGCGTCGCTGAGCCCGTTCGTCACCTGGGGCACCAACCCGGGCCAGGGTGTACCGCTGTCCGCCGCCGTTCCCGATCCGGATCTGATGGTCGGTGACGACGAACGCCAGGCGGCCGAGAAGGCACTGGCCTATATGGACCTGCACCCGGGAACGCCGATGCGGGACATCGCCGTCGACGCGGTGTTCGTCGGGTCGTGCACCAACGGCCGGATCGAGGACTTGCGTGCGGTCGCCGAGGTGCTGCGTGGCCGCCGGGTGGCCGACGGGGTCCGGATGCTGATCGTCCCCGGTTCGATGCGGGTGCGCGTTCAGGCCGACGCCGAGGGTCTGGGCGAGGTGTTCACCCAGGCCGGCGCGCAATGGCGGGCGGCGGGCTGCTCGATGTGTCTGGGCATGAACCCCGACCAGTTGTCCCCGGGAGAACGATGCGCCTCGACGTCGAACCGCAACTTCGAGGGCAGGCAGGGCAAGGGCGGCCGCACGCACCTGGTCTCACCGGAGGTGGCGGCGGCGACGGCGGTGCGCGGGCGGCTGGCCTCGCCGGCGGACCTCGACCGCTGAGCAGCAAGGAGAAGACACATGGAAGCCTTCAGCACCCACACCGGTATCGGAGTGCCGTTGCGCCGCTCCAACGTCGACACCGATCAGATCATCCCAGCGGTGTTCCTCAAGCGGGTCACGCGAACCGGATTCGATGACGGGCTGTTCGCCGGCTGGCGCAGTGATCCGGCTTTCGTCCTCAACCAGAGTCCTTTCGATCGCGGGTCCGTCCTGGTGGCCGGCCCGGACTTCGGGACCGGTTCCTCGCGTGAGCACGCGGTCTGGGCGCTGATGGACTTCGGCTTCCGTGTCGTCATCTCGTCGCGCTTCGCCGACATCTTCCGAGGGAACGCCGGCAAGGCGGGCCTGCTCGCGGCCGAGGTCGCCCAAGACGATGTCGAACTGCTCTGGAAGCTGATCGAAGAGCAACCGGGGCTGGAAGTCACTGTCAATCTTGCGGATCGGACGGTTGCGGTCGCAACGGTCGTGCTGCCGTTCACAATTGACGACTACACCGCCCACAGACTGCTGGAGGGCCTCGACGATATCGGTCTCACAATGCGGAAACTGCCGCAGATCGAGTCGTTCGAAGCAACCCGGCCGAGGTCGAAACCCCGGATTCCGCTCGCCACCTGAGACTCTCGCGCCGGGGGTAAGCTTGCCCGGGCTACGGGCTACGGGCTACGGGCTACGGACTACGGACTACGGACTACGGGCTTCGCGGCGCGGCGGAGTAGGTCGCACCTGCCGTCAACGGCGTCGAGGCAACAAGAGAATTCGGTTCGATTCTGCTCAAGCCCCGCGTGGTGCATGGATTACTACCCGACTTGGGTCTACCGTGTCTGCAGTTGGCTCACCCAGGGCCACTGTTTCGGAGGATCTGAATGAACAAAGCCGAGTTGATCGAAGTTCTCACGGCGAGTGTGGATACCGACCGCCGGCAGGCCACCGAGGTCGTCGAGAACTTGGTCGACGCCATCGTGCGCGCTGTCGCAAGGGGCGAGAGCGTCACCATTACCGGTTTCGGTGTCTTCGAGCGTCGTCGGCGCGCAGCGCGCGTGGCACGCAACCCGCGTACCGGCGAGACCGTCCAGGTCAAGCCGACGTCGGTCCCGGCCTTCCGGCCCGGGGCTCAGTTCAAGGCAATCATCTCTGGTGCACAGAGCATCCCGTCCGAAGGTCCCGCAGTGAAGAGAGGCGCCGCCGGCGGCGCAGTAAGGAAGTCTGCTGTGAAGAAAGCCGTGAAGAAGACCGCGGTGAAGAAGGCGGCCAAGAAGGCTCCGGCCACGAAGGCGGTCAAGAAGGTCGTCAGGAAGGCTCCGGCCAAGAAGGCTGCGGCCAGGAAGGCGGTCAAGAAGGTCGTCAGGAAGGCGCCGGCCCGCAAGGTCGCCACGAAGACCGTGCGCAGGGCGGTCAAGAAGGCGCCGGCCAGGCGCGGTCGCCGCTAAGCACGTCAACGGGTACGCCGCGGGCCCCCGGGTCCGCGGCGTACCGGTGTTTTCAGGACGGGCCGGCCAGCGGGCTGGGCAGGTGGTCGGCCGCGATGACCTTTCCGCCGGCCAGAGAGAGCACCCAGGTGCTGCCCTTGCGGTTGCGCGACCGGTCAGGTGTGACGCCATCGCGCCGGCACAACTCGTCGACGACGCCGGGGATCACCCCGCCCTGGGTGCAGATCACCGGAGTTCCACCTTCCCCGACGATGGCGGCGATCCGCGCATGCGCGGCTTCGGGGTCACCGGCGTAGGCCTCCTCGGTCAGCTCGGGTTCCACCGAGATCGGCGCCCGGAGTTCATAAGCCAGCGGCTCGACGGTCTGTACGCAGCGCCGGCGGTCCGCGGCGTACACCGTGGCGGCGCCGAAGGCGAGCAGTTGATCCACCAGCGAGCGCGCCTGTGCGCGGCCTGCGCGGTCCAGGGGGCGCAACCGGTCGTCACCGTTGTATCGCGCCTTGCGTCCGGCGGTGCCGTGCCGCACGATCAGCAGGGTCTGGGTGTCCGCCGGTTTCTCGGCGAATCTGTCGAGCACCCCGCGATCAGTGCCGTAGGACAGCCGCTTGCGTGCCTGCTTGATCGAAAGCCACCGTAACTGGTCGACCTCCTTGCCGGGGTGGAACTCACCGCCGAGGCTGCGCGCGGCCCAGTAGTGGACGGCCTTGGTGCCGCCGTCGAGGGGGTAGTCCACCCTGCCGAGGCGCCGGCCGAGATGCGCTCGCTGACCGGTCTCCTCGAGGATCTCCCGCACCGCGGCCACCGGTTCGGTCTCGCCGGGCTCGATCTTGCCCTTGGGCAGAGACCAGTCGTCGTAGCGGGGGCGGTGCAGGGCCGCGATCCGCGGATCTCCGGAATCCGCGTCCGGCCGCCACAGCACCGCGCCGGCGGCCTGCAACGTCGCGTCGGACCTTTTCGTCGTCGTCACTGTCGGCGAGCGGCGGTCATCGGCTCCTCAAGCTGGATCGCGCGCGACCGGTCAGGACTGCCGGTGTCTCTCGGCCAGCCAACGCTGATGGTCGCGAACCTGCTGCCCGCCGACCGGCATGGCGGTCCAGCCTCCGTCCGGGCCGAGCTCCCAGCACCGGGTGGACGGGTGCATCGCGGACTCGAAGACCTCCTCGAGGTAGTCGGTCAGGCGGCGGTCCCTGATCTGCGCCATGACCTCTACCCGGCGGTCGAGGTTGCGGTGCATCATGTCGGCGCTGCCGATCCAGAATTCGTCGATCGCCCGGAAGTGCATCACGCGGGAATGCTCCAGGAACTCGCCGAGGATGGAACGTACCGTGACGTGCTCGGAGAACCCGTCCACGCCGGGGCGCAACGCGCAGATTCCGCGGACCACCACCTCGACCGGCACGCCTGCCCTCGACGCGCGGTAGAGGCCGTCGATGATCTGCTCGTCGACGATCGCGTTGGCCTTGACCCGGATGCGTCCGCTGCCGGTCCTGGCGTGCGCCTCGATCTCGCGTTCCACCCGCTCGAGGATTCCCTTGCGGATGCCCTGCGGCGCCACCAGCAGATTGCGGTAGTCGACCTTGCGCGAGTAGCCGGTGAGCGAGTTGAACAGGTCGGTCAGATCCGCCCCGATCTCAGGGGCGGCCGTGAGCAGGCCGACGTCCTCGTAGAGCCGGGCCGTCTTCGGGTTGTAGTTCCCGGTGCCGATATGGCAGTAGCGGCGGATCGTCGGGCCCTCGCGGCGCACCACCAGGCAGGTCTTGCAGTGGGTCTTGAGGCCGACCAGTCCATAGACGACGTGGACACCGGCGTCTTCCAGTGCGCGGGCCCACTTGATGTTGGCCTGCTCGTCGAAGCGCGCCTTGAGCTCGACCAGGGCCACCACCTGCTTGCCGGCGTCGGCGGCGTCGATCAGGGCGTTGACGATCGGCGAGTCGCCGGAGGTGCGGTAGAGCGTCTGCTTGATCGCCAGGACGTCGGGATCGGCGGCGGCCTGCTCGATGAACCGCTGCACGCTGGTGGAGAAGGACTCGTACGGGTGGTGTACGAGCACGTCTCCGTCGCGCAGGGTCGCGAAGATGCTGCTGCCCTCCCGGTCGGCGAAGGCGGGACTGGTCACCGGGACGAAGGGGCGGTCCTTGAGGTCGGTCCGGTCCACCGCGTAGACCTGCCACAGTGACTTCAGGTCGAGCAGGCCGGGAACCTGCACGACGTCGCCGGGGTCGACATCGAGTTCGCGCAGTAGCAGGCCCAGCATGTGCTCGCTCATGCTGCTCGAGATCTCCAACCGCACCGGAGGTCCGAACCGGCGCCGGGCCAGCTCGCGCTCGAGGGCCTGTAGCAGGTCCTCGTCGCGGTCCTCGAGGTCCATGTCGGCGTTGCGGGTGATCCGGAACGCGTGGCGCTCGACGATGTCCATCCCGGGGAACAGTTCGGGCAGGAACGCACCGATGAGTTCCTCCATCGGCAGGAACCGCACCGTGGCGGGACCGGCGTCGCGCGTCGCGCCGGTGAGTTTGACGAACCGGTCGACGTTGTCGGGAACCTTCACCCTCGCGAAGTGTTCGCCGCCGTCGTCCGGTGACTTCACCGTGACCGCGAGGTTGAGGCTCAGGCCGCTGACGAACGGGAACGGGTGGGCGGGGTCCACCGCAAGCGGGGTCAGCACCGGGTAGACCTGCTCAGTGAAATAGGTGTACAGATCGGCGCGTTCGGCGTCGGAGAGCTCGGTCCACTTGACGAAGAGGATGTCGTTCTCGGCCAGCCCCGGGCGCACCGACTCGATGAAGACCTCGGCGTGGCGGGTTGCGAGCTGCTGGGTGCGCTCGGCGATCCGGCGCAGTTGCTCGGCGGGTGTCAGGCCGTCGGCAGAACGGACCTTCAGCCCCATCTCGTCGCGGCGCTTGAGCCCGGCGACCCGCACCATGTAGAACTCGTCGAGGTTGGAGGCGAAGATAGCCAGGAACTTGGCCCGCTCCAGCAGCGGCAGCGACGTGTCGGCCGCCATGGCGAGGACCCGGGCGTTGAAGTCCAGCCAACTCAGCTCCCGGTTGAGGTACCGGTCGTCGGGCAGCGGGTCGGACTCCGCGGCGGCTGTCGGGGCGGGCGGTGCTTCTGGAGCGCGATCGTCGGACTCCGCGGCGCGGGTGGGGGTCTCGGTCATGGCGACATCATCCCCCATGACCGGGAACGGCGGCCGGTGGGTGACTCAATATTCACCTTGGGCCGAGCAGATCGGGCGAAGGAGCTCTGAGCTGCTCAGTCAGACCCGGCGATGGCGCGAATGGTGGCCGCCCCGACGCCCAGCGCCCGCGCTTCGGCCAGGTCGGCGGGGGTGTCGATGTCGCAGCGCAGCCCCGGCCAGGCGCCGAGGAGTTCGGCCGCGCCGCTGCGGCGGTGACGGGCGGCGGAGTCCGGCCCGAAGCGGGGGTCGAGCTCCACGCCGAGGGCGACCAGTGCGGCGGTACCGCTGCCGTGACGGTCGGCGACGAAACTGCGCCGGTGGCACCGCGCCGCCGTCAGCGCCTCGGTGAGCTCGACGGTCCGCAGGGCCGGCAGGTCGCCCTGCAGGACCGCCAGATTCGGGGTCCGGGCGCCGACCGCGCCGGCCGCCGCCCGAACCGCGTTGTTGAGCGGATCGGGGTGACCGGGCGGAGTCGGATCGGCCATCGGCGTCGCGCCCAGGTCGCGCGCCGCCGCGGCCGCTGCACGATCGGGGGTCACGACGGTGATCGACGCGACCGCGGGTACCGCCGACGCCGCGGTGATGGTGTCGACGAGCATGGCCAGCACCACCTGCTCCCGGGTCGGGTCGCCGAATATCGTCGACAGGCGACTTTTTGCCGATGGCAGGCCCTTGACCGCGATGATCAGCCCGATGTCGGGCATGCCGCTCATGGGCGCCATCCTGCCAGCGGCCCGTGAGAAGGTTGATCCAGCGCCATCACGGCGCCCGGGGGGATGATCCGGACGAGGGAGAGATGAGCGGCGCTCTGGGAACGGCGGCGGTGATGGGCGCGGGAGCCTGGGGCACCGCGGTGGCCAAGGTGCTCGCCGACGCCGGTAACGAGGTCCGGCTGTGGGCGCGCCGCCCGGAGACCGTCGGCGAGATCAACTCCGCGCGGACCAACTCCGGCTGTCTGCCCGGATGCCGCCTGCCGGCCGCGGTGAGGGCCACCGCAGACCCCGCCGAGGCGCTCGAGGGCATCAGGAACGTCTTGCTGGCCGTGCCCGCGCAGAGCCTGCGGCCCAACCTGGCAGCGTGGGCCGGGCACCTCGCCGACGGCGCGACACTGGTGAGTCTGGCCAAGGGCATCGAGCTGGGCAGCCTGATGCGGATGAGCCAGGTCATCGTCGAAGTCACCGGCGTGGACACCGGTCAGGTCGCGGTGGTCTCCGGGCCCAACCTGGCCGACGAGATCGCCCGGGAGCAGCCGGCCGCGACGGTGGTGGCCTGCACCGACTCCGGGCGGGCCGTCACCCTGCAGCGCGGGCTGTCCACCTCCTATCTGCGCCCGTACACCAATGCCGACGTGGTGGGGACCGAGGTCGGCGGAGCCTGCAAGAACGTCATCGCGCTGGCCTGCGGAATGGCTGCCGGGGTCGGCCTGGGCGAGAACACCGCCGCGGCCCTCATCACCCGGGGTCTCGCCGAGATCATGCGGTTGGGCGATGCGCTTGGGGGCCGGACCGCCACCCTGGCGGGCCTGGCCGGAGTGGGAGACCTGGTGGCGACCTGCACCTCAGCGCACTCGCGCAACCGCGACTTCGGGTCGCGGCTGGGCGCCGGGCAGTCCCCGGCCGAGGTGATGCGCGCCACCGCGGGCCACGTCGCCGAGGGCGTGACCTCGTGCACCGCGATCCTGGCGCTGGCCGCCAGTTATGACGTCGAGATGCCGCTGACCGATGCGGTGCACCGGGTCTGCCACGCCGGACTGTCGGTGGACGAAGCCGTTCGACTGCTGCTGGGCCGCAGCACCAAGGCGGAGTGAACCGTGGCGTACGGGGACTCCACCCGAGCGGTCCGTGCCGCGGACTGCGCTGCCGTTCCCGGCCGGCCGGTCTCCCGGGGACCGGTGCCGGCCGCGGCGTTCCACCTCAGTGCCGACGAAGGCAGTGAAGACCATGTGTACGGTCGCTCCTCCAACCCGGTGTGGACGGTTCTGCAGAGCGCGCTGGCGCAACTGGAGGGCGCCGGATCCGCCGTGGTTTTCGGATCCGGCATGGCAGCGGTCACGGCCGCCCTGCGGGCCGTCCTCCGGCCGGGATCGACCCTGCTCGTGCCGTCCGACGGTTACTACCAAGTGCGCCGTTTCGCCGTGGAGAAGCTTGCGCCGCTGGGGATCACCGTAAAGTTGGCGAGCTCTGCGGACATCTGCGAGGCCGCTGAGCACGCCGACGCGGTGTTCGCCGAGACACCAACCAACCCGGGACTCGACGTCGTCGAGGTGACCCGCCTGGCCGGCGTATGCCACCGTCGCGGGGCCCGGCTGGTGGTGGACAACACCACCGCCACCCCGCTGGGGCAGCAGCCGCTTTCGCTGGGGGCGGACCTCGTGGTGGCCAGCGCCACCAAGGCGCTGGGCGGCCACAGCGACCTGCTGGCCGGCTACGTCGCGGGCAGTCACCCCGAACTGATGGCCGAGGTGGAGTCCGAGCGACTGCTGACCGGGTCGATCCCCGGGGCGCTGGAGTCCTGGCTGGCGCTGCGCGGGATCGGCACCTTCGGACTGCGCTTCGAGCGGCAGTGCCAGAACGCGATGGCAATGGCGACGGCGATGCGCGGTCATCCCGCGGTGCTCTCGGTGCGTTACCCGGGGCTCCCGGACGATCCGTCGCACGCGATCGCCGCGGCGCAGATGCGACGGTTCGGCGGCCTGGTCTCGGTCGAACTAGCCGGGGCCGATGCGGTTCACGCCCTTGCCGCACGCAGCGACCTGTTGGTGTCGGCAACGAGTTTCGGCAGCATCCACACTTCGGTGGACCGCCGGGCGCGGTGGGGCGACGAGGTTCCCGGCGGCTTCGCCAGGATCTCGGCCGGGATCGAGGACACCGATGACCTGGTGGCCGATGTCCTGGGCGCCCTCGACCGGCTGTGAGGGCCGATGCGGGATGTAGCGTGTTGGGCTTGTGACTGTCCGTCGGGGTTCCGCGCGGATTCGGGTGGCCGTCATCTACGGCGGCCGAAGCCCCGAGCACGCCATCTCGTGCGTGTCGGCGGGCAGCATCCTGCGACACCTCGACCCGGCGCGCTTCGAGGCGGTCGCGGTCGGGATCACCCCGGCCGGGGCGTGGGTGCGGACGGGGGACCATCCGGACGACCTCGTCATCGCCGGCCGCCGGCTCCCCGAGGTCCGGGGGGACGCCGGCCCCCCCCTGGCGCACATCGCCGAGATCCTGTCCGGGGTGGACGTGGCGTTCCCGATCCTGCACGGGCCCTACGGGGAGGACGGCACGATCCAGGGTCTGCTGGAGATGGCCGGGGTGCCCTACGTCGGCGCCGGCGTGCTGGCCAGCGCCGCGAGCAGTTTCTTGGCGAACTCCTTGTCCATCCCCGCGGCCGCCGGACTGCCGGTCGGCGAC
>CAYXOM010000054.1:0-5967 GCA_964466565.1 uncultured Mycobacterium sp. | reverse complement strand
AGGGTGCGCGCCAGCCGGCGCAGCGACTCCTCGAGGTCGGCGCGTTCGGATTCCGCGATCCGGTCGACGGCGGCCTCGCGCTGCTCCCGGGCCTCGATGATCTTCTCCTCCAGCGCCAGCAGCGCCTCCAGATGGCGCTTGAGCGCCTCGGGCAGGTTGCCCAGGACCCCGGCCAGCCTGCGGCGCAGCCGGGCCGCGTCGGCTTCGTCGCCGTCGGGGTCGGCGTCGCCGAACTCGCCGTCCAGCCAGCCCAGCAGCGCCTCCTGTTCGGCGATGGACAGTTCGGCGTCGATCGCGGTCGCCTCCCCCGATGCCGTCGACAGGCTGCCCGCGGTGGCGGCCCCGTGCAACCGGGTGGTCTCCAGCTGAATCCGGTAGGCGTCGTCGCCGGCCGCGGCCCGGTCCCGGGAGAACACGATCTGGTCGGTCAGCGCGGCCAGGTCGATCCGGTTCGCCTCCTGGTGCAGGTTGTAGCGCTGGGCCAGGTCCTCCTGGCGGAAGTAATCCCGGATGGGTGTCGGCTTGCCGTGTTCGTGTCCCTCCTGCGGGGTCTGGCTGGGCTCCTCGGACAGCGTGAACGACTCCACGTCGCCGGTGTCGACGAGATCGTCGTGGCCGTGTCCGTGTCCCTGGCCCGCGCCGTCCCCGCCCACCCGCACCAGCGCGAAGAACGCCTCGAAGATCTCCTCGAAGACCGGTTCGTCGCGGTGGTCCTTGATCAGCGACACCCGCAGCGCCTGGCGCAGCAGCGCCTTGGAGGACAGCACGCCGGGCGCGGCCGCGCACGCCATGGCGTCGAGCGCCTCGGGGACCGCCACCCGGACGCCGCCGAGGCGCAGGAGTCGCACGAACCGGTGCAGGGTCGCCTCCATCGCCGCCGGCCCTAGAGGACCCGGCGGCGGCCCAGCGAGCCGGTCGCCTTCTTCGGCGTGCCGTAGTACCCGTCGGCGAACCGACCCGGTATGTCCTTGGCCGCCCGCACCTCCTTGCCGTCGGGTTCGCCAGGCTCGTGGTCGTGGTCGTGGTCGTGGTCGTGGTCGTGGTCGTGCGGGTGGGGATGCGGGTGGCTGTGATCGTGCGAATGGTTGTTGTGCAGCGACTGAGGGACCGTCGCGTTCGGGTCGACCAGACCGGGCAGCGCGTCGAGTGCCTTGCGGACGTCCTTGTCGTACTTGACTACCACCGACACCGTGTCGGAGAGCACCTGCGCGGAGAGTTCCCCGACACCGAGCACCGCCAGGGTGCGGGCCCAGTCGATGGTCTCGGAGATGCTCGGAGCCTTGCGCAGTTCCAGCTCGCGCAGGCCCCGGACGATGTCCACCAGCTGCGCGGCCGCCGCCTCGTTGAGTCCGGTCTGCTTTGACCGCACGATGTCCAGTTCGCGTTCGGCCGAGGGGTAGTCGAGGAACATGTGCAGGCAGCGGCGCTTGAGCGCGGCGGCCAGGTCCCGGGTGTTGTTGGACGTCAGGATCACGTACGGGGCGTGCACGGCCCGGAAGGTGCCGATCTCGGGCACCGAGACCTGGTACTCGCCGAGCAGTTCGAGCAGCACGGCCTCCAGCGCCTCGTCGGCGCGGTCGATCTCGTCGACGAGCAGCACCACCGGCTCCTCGGAGCGCACCGCCTCCAGCAGCGGCCGGGTCGCCAGGAACCGCTCGGAGAAGAACACGCTCTCCTGCGCCCCGATCCGTTCGACGGCTTCGGCGACGTCGGCGGCGTCCTCGACGAGCTGGCCGATCTTCTCCCGAAGGATCTGCGTATAGAGCAGCTGCTTGCCGTAATCCCACTCGTAGAGGGCCTTGGTCTCGTCCTGGCCCTCGTAGCACTGCAGCCGCAGCAGCCGGCGGCCGGTGGCCGCCGCCAGCGCCTTGGCCAGTTCGGTCTTGCCGACCCCGGCCGGGCCCTCCATGAGCAGCGGCTTGTCCAGCCGGGTCAGCAGGAAGACCGTCGTCGCCAGGCGCTCGTCGGCGATGTACCCTTCGCCGGCGAGCGCCTCACGGACGTTCTCGACGGAGGCGAACTCGGTGCCGCCGCCCACGTCAGGGAAGCAGCTCGTCGAGGTCGCCGTTCATGCAGTGGTCGACCACGGGACGCACGGTGTCGAACGTGCACTCCTTGGGATTGCCCGGCGTGCAGGCGTCACCGAGCACGTGGTTGGTGATCCGGTCGACGTCGGCTTTGTCGCCCTTGATGACCTTGGCCTTCTCGTAGAACGGGGTCGGCCCCTGCCCGAGCCGGTTCTTCGAATAACTGTCCTGCTTGACGTCGGTGAACTTCTCGATGATGTTGACGTCGCGCAGCAACCGGATGGCGGCGGCCAGGGCGGCGTCGGCGGCCTGCACGTCGGTCATCCCGTAGGTGTCCACCCCCATCGCCTCGGCGATGTCGGCGAAGCGCTTGTAGGCCACCGGCATGTTGAACGCCCACACCCGGGGCAGCGCGATCGCGTTGTTCAGCCCGTGGTGGGTGTCGTAGAACGCGCTGACGGCGTGCGAGATGGAGTGGATGATGCCCAGGCCGCCGGAGTTGAAGGCCTGCGCGGCGATGTACTGGGCGTACATCATGCCCTCGCGGCCCTTGAGGTCGGTGCCGTTCCAGGTGGCCTCGCGCAGGTTCTCCGCGGTGAGCTTGATCGCCCGGATCGCGTTGCCCAGCGACGGCTCGAAGTTCAGCCGCGAGACGTAGGGCTCGGAGGCGTGTGCGAGCACGTCGAAGCCGCACTGGGCGGTGTAGTCCACCGGGCACTCGTAGTAGAGCACCGGGTCGTCGACGGCGAGGGTGGCCACCGAGGCGTCGTCGAAGGCGACGTACTTGTGCGGGTTGTCCGGGTCGGTGGTGGTGTCGGTGATCACGTAGGCCCAGGACGTCTCCGAACCGGTGCCCGCGGTGGTGGAGATCGCGATATGCGGCGGGTTCTTCGGGTTCTCGCTCATGTTGAAACCCTCGAAGTCGTTGACGTTGCGGCCGTCGTGGGCGATCGAGATGCGCGCGCCCTTGCAGGCGTCGTGAGTGGACCCGCCGCCGATCGAGACGAAGCTGTCGCACTCGTTGCCCTGGTAGAGCTTGACGGCGTCCATGACGTTGTAGTCCTTGGGGTTGGACTCCACCTGGTCGTAGAGCACCACCTCCAGCCCGTGCCACTTCAGCGACTCGACCATGTTGTGCACGATGTCGGTGCCGCGCAGGCCCGAGGTCATCACCAGGGTCTTCTTGAAGCCCATCTTCAGGGCCTCCGGTCCGACCATCTCGTGCGCACCGGGGCCCATCATGGCGCGCGGGAAGGGGTGGAACTCCTTGATGGGAAAGGGTTTGAGCAGGTCTTCGACCTTCATGAACGACGTCTCCTTCGTGTCTGGGGGTGTCCGGTGGGGTGCGGGCTCAGAAGAACCCTTGGGCCTTGTTGCTGTAGGACACCAGCAGGTTCTTGGTCTGCTGGTAGTGGTCGAGCATCATCTTGTGGTTCTCCCGGCCGATGCCGGACTGCTTGTAGCCGCCGAACGCCGCGTGCGCGGGGTAGGCGTGGTAGCAGTTGGTCCACACCCGGCCGGCCTTGATGTCGCGGCCGGCCCGGTAGGCGATGTTGCCGTTGCGGCTCCACACCCCCGCACCGAGGCCGTAGAGGGTGTCGTTGGCGATCCGGATGGCGTCGTCATAGTCGTTGAACGAGGTGACCGAGACCACCGGCCCGAAGATCTCCTCCTGGAAGATCCGCATCGCGTTGTCCCCGGCGAAGATGGTCGGCTGGACGTAGTAGCCGCCGGAGAGGTCCCCGCCGAGGTCGGCGCGCTCGCCGCCGGAGATCACCCGGGCGCCCTCGCTCTTGCCGATCTCGATGTAGGACAGAATCTTCTCGAGCTGGTCGTTGGAGGCCTGCGCGCCGATCATGGTCGCGGTGTCCAGCGGGTCGCCCTGCCGGACGGCCTTGGTGCGGATCGCCGCCAGCGCCAGGAACTCGTCGTAGATGTCGGCCTGGATCAGGCTGCGCGACGGGCAGGTGCACACCTCGCCCTGGTTGAGGGCGAACATGGTGAAGCCCTCCAGGGCCTTGTCCTGGTAGTCGTCGTTGGCGGCCATCACGTCGGAGAAGAAGATGTTGGGGCTCTTGCCGCCCAGCTCCAGGGTCACCGGGATCAGGTTCTGGCTGGCGTACTGCATGATCAGCCGGCCGGTGGTGGTTTCGCCGGTGAAGGCGATCTTGGCGATCCGGTTGCTCGACGCCAGCGGCTTGCCGGCCTCCACGCCGAACCCGTTGACCACGTTGAGCACCCCGGGCGGAAGCAGATCGGCGATCAGGCCGATCAGGTACATCACCGAGGCCGGAGTCTGCTCGGCAGGCTTGAGCACGACCGCGTTACCGGCGGCCAGGGCGGGGGCCAGCTTCCAGACCGCCATCAGGATCGGGAAGTTCCACGGGATGATCTGCCCGACCACACCGAGCGGTTCGTGGAAGTGGTAGGCGACGGTGTCGTCGTCGATCTCCGAGATCGAGCCCTCCTGGGCGCGCACCACTCCGGCGAAGTAGCGGAAGTGGTCGACCGCCAGCGGGATGTCGGCGTTGAGGGTCTCGCGGATCGGCTTGCCGTTGTCCCAGGACTCGGCGAGCGCGATGGACTCCAGGTTCGCCTCGATGACGTCGGCGATCTTGTTGAGGATCACCGCTCGTTCGGCGACGGCGGTCTTACCCCAGGCCGGCGCGGCGGCGTGGGCGGCGTCCAGCGCCTTCTCGATGTCGGCGTCGGTGGAGCGCGCCACCTCGCAGAACGGCCGGCCGTTGACCGGCGAGACGTTCTCGAAGTACTCGCCCCCGGTGGGCTTGACCCACTGCCCGCCGATGAAGTTCTCGTAGCGGCTCTCAAAGGACATCAGGGACCCCGCGGCCCCCGGGCTGGCGTAGACGGTCATGGTTGTCTCCTCGACGATCGACGGCGCGCTGTGACGCTCGTCACCGAGGGTAGTCGCGGCAGGGTTGCATCACCGTTGCACGCCCGCAGGGGGTTTTCGGGGGATCAGACCAGGTCGGCGTCGAGCCCGGCCAGTCGGCCGCGGGCGGCGGCGCGCCGGGCGGCGTCGGGGGCGGCGTCGTGCAGGGCGCGCCAGCCCGTCCGGTCGTCCCGCCCGTCGGGGGACTCCAGCCAGCGGCCCAGCACACCGATGTCGCCGCTGCCCAGCACGGCCTGGCGCAGTGTCGTGGCCAGCTCGGTGCGCAGTCGCGCCACCGCCGGCGAGACCGACTGCGGCAGGATCGGTCCGCCGTAGGCGTCGACGGCCGCGGACAGATCGCCGGCCTCGATCGCCGCGAAGACCTCGGCGACGTCGGTGGTGACCGGTCGCAGCAGCCGGTAGGGACGGGAGGCCAGCACGTCGGGTCCGACGACCTTGCGCAGCCGCGACATCTCGGCGCGCACCGTGACCACGTCGAGGTCCCGCTCGTCGAGCAGTATCGCCAGGTGGTCCGCGCTCAGCCCCTCGGGGTGGCGGCTGAGCAGCAGCAGGATGTCGGCATGGCGGCCGGTCAGCATCGTCGAGCGCAGATGCCCGGCCTCGTCGGTGACCAGCCAGCTGGGCCGGTCCGATCCCAGCACCGACAGCCGCGGCCGGCGCGGGGCGGCCTGGAACGCCGATCCAGTGAGCTGCAGCAGTGCCAGATGGTTCTCGACGGCGGCCACCGTCGCACGGACCAGGGCCAGGGTCTCCCGGGTGGCGACCCGCGGGCCGCCGGTCAGGTCGATCGCGCCGATCAGCGAACCGGTGGCCGGGTCGTGCACCGGCACGGCGGTACAGCTCCACGGCTGAACGATGCGGGCGAAGTGCTCGTCGCCGCGGATCTGCAACTCGGCGTCCAGGGCCAGCGCGGTCCCCGGCGCGTTGGTGCCCACCCCGCGCTCGCTCCAGTCGGCGCCGGGCACGAAGTTCATCGACTCGGCCCGCCGCCGGGCCTCGCGGTCGCCCTCGACCCACAGCAGGGTG